>JAFAFM010000089.1 GCA_023423495.1 Armatimonadota bacterium | reverse complement strand
TCCCGGGCTGGGATATGGACCACTGGGCTTTGGCGTCGGAGGGTCAATTGGAAGACCTCACCGAAGCACTCCAAGGAAAACCATACGAAGGCGAAGGAACCTGGGGCGATACTTTCAATCCCCAACTACTCAAATTGGGACAGCTTGAGGGCAAGCAATACACCCTTCCCTACTATGTGATGCTCCACGGGTGGTGGTACGACCCGGGCGTTTTTGAGAAAAATGGCTGGACTCCACCGAAGACCTGGGACGAACTCATGGTTCTCGGCGAGAAGATGAAAGCGAAGGGGATCGCCCCGCTAACCTATCAAGGCAAGTATCCCTACTACATGATTGAAGGCTTCCTCCTTCCGTGGGTGATAAGCGCGGGTGGAAATCAGGCGTTCGAAGATGCACAAAACATGGTGCCGGGGGCCTGGAAGTCGCCGGCTATGTTGAAGGCTGCACAACTCATCGATGAACTTCGAACGAAAGGGTTCTTCCAAAAGGGCGCGCTCGGTTTAGACCACACCGCCTCACAAATGGAGTTTCTGAACGGCAAAGCAGCAATGATTCCCTGTGGCTCTTGGATCTACTCGGAGATGGAGAAATCCATCCCACCGGGAGTGAAGATGCAATTCATGCAGGTGCCAGCGGCGCCCAATGCGGTTGGAGACCCATCAAGCTTGTTAATTGGCATCGAACCGTGGATGGTTCCGAGCAAGGCCAAGAACAAGGCCGAAGCGATCGATCTCTTCAAGTACATGACCTCGCTGGAGAAGGCCAAGCAGTTTGTGAAAGAGAAAGGCACGCTGATGGCGATCAAGGGCTCGGACGACGTCGAGCTCCCGGAAGTCTTGGTGGAACCCGCCAAAGCTTTCAAAAACAGCAAGTACCTTTATGCGGTCCAATTCCGGCATTGGTACAAGAAATTTGAGACGCAGTTGGAAGGTCTCATGGCGTCCCTGCTGGAAGGCAAGATAACGCCCCAACAGTTCTGTGACGGCGCCGAGGCTGAGGCGGAAAAGGTTCGCCAAGACGACACGATCACCAAGCACAAAATGGGTTAGCCTCCGGCGCAGGCGGTGTTGGGTTGTCCAAGGGCAGCCCTAAAGGTGGTTTCGAGGAAAGGCAATGACTGGCTTAATCGTTTTTTCACTCCTGGTCGCCCCTATCAGGGTGGCCTGTATCGGCGACTCGCTTACTGAAGGTCGCGGGGGACTGAATAGCTATCCCGCACAGTTACAAGCCTTACTTGGAGACGGCTACCTAGTCGGTAACTTTGGCAAAACGAGTGCCACGCTTTTGCCAGGCCGGCTTCATTACGAATCGCTTCCCGAGTGCCGGAAAGCCATGGAATTTAAGCCGGACGTTGTTCTGATGATGTTGGGAACAAATGACACGCCGAGGGTCGGGGATCAGCGGCAACTGGAGTCCATGCAGGCCCGGTTACACTTCCTTCACAACGAATTCTCCAGGCTTCCTTCGGATCCGCGAATGGTGGCCATGGTCCCCCCGCCAATGTTCTTTCCTTCCACCGATGTTCGGGTGAAGAACCTTGATGCCTTCGTAATGCCAGGCATCAGAAAATCGGCTGAAAACTTGGGGATGGAGATTTATGACGCCTATTCATTGTTCGCGGGCAAGGGGGAGATGTTTCCAGACAAACTCCACCCCTCCAACTTGGGATTCCAGATCTTAGCGGATGACCTGGCGGCGAAGGTGTTCGGTAAAAAGCGGGCGGACATTGTGAAAATCGATTGGTCAGAAGATCGCTCCAAGCAGGTTTTGGTCGACCAAGAGGAGGGCCAATACCTGGGCCACGTATCTACGACCCTGCTTGCCGACAATAAGACTATCTTGGCCGTTTATCCAAAGGGTCACGGCAAGGGCCCGATCGTGATGAAGCGGTCGACCGACGGCGGCAAGACGTGGTCGGGCCGGCTCCCCACGCCAGACAATTGGTCAACCTCGCTGGAAACTCCTACCATCCATCGCGTCGGTCCTAAACGGCTGATCCTTTGGTCCGGTCTCTACCCGGCGAGGATCGCGACAAGCGATAATGAGGGCCATACTTGGACTCCACTTCGACAAGTGGGCAATTGGGGCGGAATTGTGGTCATGGGGTTTGTTGAGCCCACCCGCGATGGCCGCCTGATCGCTCAGTTCCATGACGATGGCCGCTTCTTCACCAAGGAAGGTGGCAAGAGAATCTTTACGCTCTATCAAGTGGAATCTACCAATCTGGGTGAAACTTGGAGCGAACCGAGGGCGATCTACACATCAAACGATGTTCACCTCTGTGAACCAGGACAGGTTCGAAGTGACGACGGTCGCCAGATTGCGGTCTTGCTGCGAGAGAACCGTCGCGTCAAACCTAGCCACATTATCTTCTCGAATGACGAGGGCAAGACCTGGTCGCCTCCGAGACCCATGCACGCTGAGCTCTCGGGAGACCGACACACCATGAGGCGACTACCCGACGGCAGAATTATCGCAGTATTCCGCGACATGATGGAGGGCAGTCCTTGGAAGGGCGACTTCGTTGCCTGGCTTGGAACTTACGCTGATCTAGCGGCGGGAAGACCCGGCCAAGCCAAAATTCGGCTTTTGGACAACGTTGATTCTTGGGATAGCAGCTACCCCGGCCTGGAGCTTTTGCAAGATGGCACGATCGTGGCCACCACCTATGGTCATTGGCTAGCCGGGAAGCCCCCATTTATCAAGAGCGTGCGCTTCAACATCAAGGACTTGCCCATCCCGCCAAAGTAACAGAACACAGTCCGTATTTTGGGACTATCCGCGGCGCGATCCGGCGATCGCCAGGGTAATATAAAGAAGCCGAATTTGGCACATCGCCAGAGCGGGGGACCCAACCGATTGGGGGTGAATGACGCCTACAGCGTCTAGGGTGAACTCTGGCCCGAACCCGTCAGCTAACCTCGTAGGCTAAGTTAAGAGGACGCCTCCGGTGGATCGGCATCCGGCGGCCCTTCAAGGATAAATACCCTGGAGGTTCAATGCTATTAGAACATAAGGTGCGGCATGAAGTCGACACCGTTGATCTGAGTTATGTTGGCGGGGTTGCGAAAGCAAGGCAACTCCTTAAGATAGCCAAACGCGTACGCGATAGCGCCCGCGAAATCGGGAGCCTGACCATTCGGTTCGCTCACCGAGGCGAGTGGGAGAAGGCCAACCGCTTTCGTAAATCGTACGACCGACTCTCAGAACTGCATTCCGAAATTCGTGAGCGAGCCCGAAGCGCAATGCGACAGCCGACCCAACTTCGGTTCGACGTGGCCCAAGCTCCTCGACCCTATCCCAACACCCAGGAGGTACATCAATGAACCCAGTCGCTCACTTTGAGCAGTCGGCCAAAAAGATCTGGATATCCAGGCTTGGCCCAGAGGAGAAATCGCAACAACTGACCGAGCTTGCGGAAAAAATCTCCGGCTACGTGGCAAAGTTTGAGGATCTTCCTGCCCTGAACTCCAAGCAAGACGAATGGGCCAAGGCTACTGTCGAGCGAGCCCGGAAATACCTCGAAAACCTCGCAACCGATGTCGTCCACTTAGCGGCTCAGTGTCGAGTCCCGTCGTAGGACGGTCACGCCCCGGCTACGGCCGGGGCTTTTTTTGTGCAAGCGTTTAGAGGCCCTTTAGCCGCAAATCGGGAAACTATGGCCATGCTTTTAGCAATCGCCACCTTGTGCACGGTGAGCCCCATGCAAAATATGCCCAGTCCCGCGCTTGTTCCTCAACCTCTCAGGGTCAAATCAAACAACGCGACCTTTGCCATCAACGGCTCCACCACGATTGTTTATTCCAAGCCTTCCGGCAGCGAAACCGACAGCGGACGGATGCTCCAATCGTTCCTTTCGCCAGCCACCGGCTTTGGCTTGGAGATCAGAAAGTCGGGCGGCAATAATGCAATTCACCTAAAGAAGGTTCGGAACGCAGCCCTTGGCGGTGAAGGCTACAAGTTGCGGGTGAGCTCAGACCGGGTGGATATTGAAGCTCAGACTGAAGCAGGTCTCTTTTACGGCAGCCAAACGCTCCGCCAACTTCTTCCCAGCGAAATTTACCGACGGGCGAAGGTTCGGGGTGTGGATTGGAAGGTTGCCGGGGTTGAGATCGAAGACGTTCCAAGGTTTGGCTGGCGTGGAGGAATGCTCGATACCGCCCGTCATTTCATGCCCAAGGAGTTTGTGATGAAGTACATCGACCTCCTTGCGATGCACAAGATGAACAGCTTTCACTGGCACCTGACGGACGATCAGGGCTGGCGCATTGAAATCAAGCAGTATCCGAAGCTCACCGAAGTGGGTGCATGGCGAAAGGACACCATGACCAAATACGGCAATCCGGGCGAGTTCACGGGCAAGCCGCATGGCGGCTATTACACCCAGGAGGACATCCGAGAGGTGATTGAGTACGCCAAGCAGCGTCACATCAATATCGTTCCCGAAATCGAGATGCCTGGCCATGCTCAGGCAGCGATCGCATCCTATCCGTGGCTGGGCAATGTTCCGTCCGAGCAATTGGAAGTGGCAACCAGATGGGGTGTGATCGACAACGTCTTTAACACTGAGCCCGAAACGATCAAGTTTCTTCAAAATGTGCTGGACGAGGTTATGGAACTCTTCCCGAGCAAGTTCATCCATATCGGCGGAGATGAATGCCCGAAGACCGAGTGGAAGGCTTCCGAGAAGGCTCAGGCCCGGATGAAGGATCTTGGATTGAAGGATGAGCACGAACTGCAAAGTTGGTTTGTCCGCCAGATGGACGCCTATATTGCAAGTAAGGGACGCCGGCTTATCGGATGGAGTGAAATTCTCGAAGGAGGTCTGGCGGAAAAGGCTGCGCTCATGGTTTGGCTTGGAAACGAGGGTGCAATGCAGGCTGTATCGAGCGGGCATGACGTGGTGATGTCCCAAACCAGCCACGCTTATTTGGACTATTACCAGTCGCGGGATCAGAAGAACGAGCCTCATGCGATCGGCGGATTTCTCCCACTTTCCAAGGTGTACAGCTACGATCCCGTGCTTAAGGAAATGACCCCGGACCAGGCGAAGTATGTGCTGGGAGTCCAATTCAACCTCTGGACCGAATACATCCCCAACGGCCAGCATGCGGAGTACATGGCTTATCCGCGGGCATGCGCCATGGCCGAGGTTGCGTGGAGCGCGGCATCCAACAAAAACTTCGCCCGGTTTGAGAAGGGATTGTCCGAGCACTTGAAGCGGCTAACCGCTTATGGTGTGAATTACCGTAAACTCGATCGGCCGACCCCAGTCACGGAGTCGGAGACCATAGAGGAAGAGCGCTCTTGATCATCCCAACCCTTGCCGTCGCCGTCTCCCTACTTGCCCCCAAACTCGCAACCGAGAATGTGATCTTCGTGATGACGGATGGACTGCGCTGGCAGGAGGTGTTCTCAGGTGCAGACCGAACTCTCATGGATGCGATCAAAAGCGAACCATTCGAAAAGCGATTTTGGCGGGAGTCGGAAGTCGAGCGCCGCAAGATCCTCATGCCGTTCACGTGGGGCACGATCGCTTCCCAGGGACAGCTCTACGGCAACCGTCGGGCGGGCAGCGATTCATTCGTAACCAACGGTCACAAATTCTCCTATCCCGGTTACAACGAAACGCTGGCCGGATATGCCGACGCCCGAATCAACAGCAACTCCCCGAAGCCGAATGAAAATGTGACGGTTCTTGAATATTTGCATCGTCAACCAGAGTTTAAGGGCAGAGTAGCCGCATTCGCTTCTTGGACCACACTCTCAGCAATTATCAACCGCGACCGTTGCGGGTTTCCCGTGAACGTTGGGTTCGAACCGTTCGATGGCCTGAAAGGAAATAAGGTCATCGAGGGAATCAACAAGGTCAAAGTGGACTTGCCCCGTATGTGGGGGGAGGTCGAGGCTTACGATACGCTCACATTCAATACCGCTTTCGAATATTTGAAGGCCAAAAAGCCGAGGGTCCTCTACATCGAGCTAATCGAGACCGACGCATGGGGCCACGGCAACAAGTACGACCAATATCTCGACGCCGCCGTCCGAGTCGATTCGTACCTGAAGGAGCTCTGGAAATACGTCCAGGGCACTCGCGAGTATCGCGGCAAGACAACGCTCGTTGTCACCTGCGACCACGGACGAGGGGAGGGCAAGGAGTGGACTTCGCACGGTGCAAGCATCAGGGACACAGAGTTCACGTGGATGATGTTTATGGGGCCGGATACGAGGCCGCTGGGTGAACGGAAATCAACGGCTGCAGTTACCAACGGAATGATCGCAACCACGATTGCACGGCTACTCGGCTATGACTTCTCCGGGTTTCAACCCAAGGCCGCTTCTGCGATTTCAGACGTGCTGAATTAGCTTATGCTTGCCACCTTGCTCGCGGTAGTAGCCATGGCCCCAAACGACCTCACGCTGTGGTATCGACAACCGGCGGAAGCATGGACTTCGGCTCTTCCGGTTGGGAACGGCCGGATCGGTGCGATGTCCTTCGGTGGAGTGGAAACCGAACGGATTCTGTTGAACGAGGACACGATTTGGGCGGGTCCGCCCCACCCGGTCCAGCCATCAGATTCAGCAACGTAC
>JAFAFM010000035.1 GCA_023423495.1 Armatimonadota bacterium | reverse complement strand
AGACTGGGCTCCTACTACCATTTCTGGCCGTAGGCAGGAGGGATATGCCCGCGTGGCCTCGCCTGACGTAAACAGCTACCAGATTCGCTGGCAGATGCACCGGAAGGGGGCGAACCTTAGGCAGTCGCTGGATGCCTACCTGCAACGCTTGGAGCGCGATGCCCGCAAGCTCAAGGCCAAATTCACCAGCCATGTCGAAGACCGTGACGGCGGCTTTCAATACCAGTGGTCGGGCTCGGGAAATGGCAAGGGCCAATTGCTGACCTTCGGGGACCGGGCTTTTTTTTTGGAGACCAGTTCCCTTACCAATCGCTCCGTCCAAAGCGACTTCAGGAATCTCGTGAACTCCTTTAAGGTTCAGACGGGAGATACGGAAGTCTGGTCGGCCTTCCATCTCGCCGTCCGAATTCGGGCTGAGATGGCGGTTGAGAAGCACGTATTCCAATCGGGCAGAACCCGCGTCGAGTGGAGAGACAAGGTCGGCAGGGCAGTTGCTGAGCGTTGGGGCTTTGGCGCGCAAATCTTGGACAAGCATGCATTTCAAGATTGGGCGAAAAGCGCTCTCGAAATGCAGAAGGCGACGGTTAAAGAGGTTGGAGATGGCTTGGAGCTGGAAATCCGGCGTCCTCTCTATCGTGCCTACGGCTTGGCAAAGTACGATGAGCTCAAAAATCAGATTGTCACGGTGAAGTCGATTGGACGTACGGATAAGGGACGAGCAGAATGGGATTGGTTGATTTAGCGAAGAGTGTTTTCGAACGCCGGACTAAAATCGATCCCGCCGCCCTGCGCAAGTCCAAGCCAGCCCGGAACACTTTCGTGGAATCAGAGACACTGGAAGATGGCTCCATCATCTTAAGCGCTCCCCTCTCGACCCAGGGTCGCGGCATCATGGGGAGAATTGCCGAGCGCGCCGGCAAGCCAAATACCAAGAGCTTTGAATTGGAGCCCGTAGGCGCTTTTGTTTGGAACCTGTGTGACGGCAAGCATACATTTGAGGCCATATCCAAGAAGCTTCGGGAGGAGTACAAGTTGAGTAAGTTGGAAGCGGACGCTTCCCTCTCAGCCTTCCTGCAAATGCTTTCTCAGCGTAAGCTGATCACAATGATGGTGTCAAACAAACCATGACGCAAACGGAGTTCAAAAATGTCGACCCGCCCTTGTGGGTGGCGTGGAATCAGGCGCTTGCATCGATCCGCGTACGGTTTCTTCGACACATGATTACCTCGCTTGGGATTGCCCTGGGAATCGCGTTTCTCACGAGCGTTTTAACGATGCGGCTCGGCGGCTCTCCCGACCCTGCCGATGCTGGCTCAGCTGACCGTTTGCTTTGGCTGGTGGGCACTTCGCTGGTGATGTGCCTGGTCGGTGTCACAAATTCCATGCTGATGTCAGTCACGGAGCGATACCGGGAGATTGGAACGATTAAGTGTTTGGGAGCGTCGGACGGCTTTATCGTCAAAGTGTTTTTCCTGGAGTCGATCGTGCTGGGGGCAATTGGTTCGTTCGCCGGTGCGCTCATTGGTTCATTTTTGATGATGCTGGTAAGCGGGGCTCCAGTAGGAGTCTTCGGGCTAGTGCTTTGTCTGGGGACCTTGATCGGCATCGTGATGACGGTGCTTGCGGCAATTGCACCGGCTATCCAGGCTTCGAAGATGCCTGCAGCAGCGGCGCTAAGGATGGACGTGTGACGGGCGATCGCAATGTCGTTGTGCGCACCGTCGACTTGGTGAAGCAATACGGTGAGGGCGAGGCTGCGGTGCGAGCGCTTAACGGTGTGTCGTGCGAGATCTTTCAAGGCGAATATCTCTCGATCATGGGGCCGTCCGGTTCTGGCAAATCGACGCTGTTCAACATGGTCGGAGGTTTGGATAAGCCCACCGAGGGGTCGGTATACGTGAATTCCGTGGACATTGCCCAACTCACGCCGCGAGAGTTGGCATTCCTCCGCTGCCACACGATCGGCTACATCTTCCAAACGTTCAATCTGATCACCGTTCGGACGGCGTTGGAAAACGTAACCCTGCCCATGCTATTTGCGGGGGTCGCACCGGACGAGGCTGACGAGAAGGGTATGCAGTTGCTCGATACCGTTGGACTGGGGCACCGCTACCATCACCGCCCCTCAGAGCTATCAGGTGGCCAGCAACAACGCGTCGCAATTGCCCGTAGTCTGGCAAACAGCCCAAGTATCGTGCTGGCGGACGAGCCAACAGGAAACTTAGACTTGAAGACCGGCCAGGAGATTATCGATTTGCTGCGGCAGCTGAATGACGAGCAAGGCGTCACGATAATTTCGGCTACCCATGACCATAAGATGTTGGATGTCAGCGACCGGATCTTTCACATCCGGGACGGACAGCTTGCAAGCATCGACGAAAAAGCCTTGGCATGAGTATCGGGTACGAGTAGAAAGCGAAAGATAAAAAAAGACAAGAGACTCGGTGATTCCAGTCTCTTGTCTCTTCTTTTACGTAACAGCGCTCAAGCCCTGACTACTTAACCAGGCTGAGCTTCATCACCACAGTGCCGCGCATCGGGATCTCCATGCCCGCTTGCTCGATGAACATGGTGCCCTTATTTGCAATCTGCATGAGGTTCGAGACCGTCTTGCCCGTAGCCTTGTCGACCAAGCCTTCGCCCGTGATCTGAGCGGTGCCGGTCATCTTCATCTGGCCCATTGGGCTCGTAGGGGCATTCGGAGTCTTGCTCGGGTCGACGTCCAACTTCATATCGCCGCTGTACGACAGCACCCAAACGGCCTGGCCGTCGACAACCTTTTCACCAGTGATCTTGAGGGTCATCTTGAGGTCCTTCACACCCATCGTCGCCATACTGGCGGCACCCGGGAGATCGATCTGCTGGGTGTCACCCACCTTCCAATTCTTCTCGGGCAAGGCGATAAGGTTCAACAGCATCGCGGAACTCATTGCACCCATGCCAGGAATACCCATCCCCGGACCAGCGGCGGGAGTCTGCGGCTTGGCCTTTGGATCCTTGGGAATGCTGAAGCGATTGCGCGAATCCAGCGTGCCCTTCTCAGTTTTTGGATCGGGAAGCTTTCCACCGGTGCTGTCGCCCATCATGGCGGCAATCGAACCCTCCATAGAGAGCTTCTCGTACTTGGTGAGGGCTTCCACGTCCGCAGTGCCCTTCTCGGCATTTACGGCGAGCGTTTTGAGGGCGACCGTGGCAATGGTTTGGATAACCATGTCCTGCTCACCCATAGAAGGGATCTCAACGAACTGCTTGATCTCGTTTTCGATCTTGTAAGTCTCAGTAGCGCCAGCTTTGAGCTCGCGGCGAATTGGCGCGTCTTGCACGGCCAGGGCCACGGTTATGAGAGCTAGCGAAGCGAACCAGCGAATATTCTGAATGGATTTCATTTGACTCCGATATGTACGCGCAGTTTTATCGCGCGTGATAGCCGTTTGGGGATATTGTCGTGTAAAAGCGCAGGAATCTATCGGTCATGTATGCTTGTTTTTGAATGATTTGGACCTTGTTGGCAGGCATCGTATTGCAGACTCAAAAGAGCACGGTGCTGCTGGGCGGCGACATTATGCTCAATCAGATTCCGGTGTCGCACCAACCATTTCGGGACTTGTACAAGATCCCTCAACCGGGCGAAGTTGTGATTGCGAACCTTGAAATTCCTCTGACAAGGTCGACCACGCCGACGCCATACAAGACTGCCGCCGAATTGAAGGCCCGAACACAATACATCTTGAAAGCCGACCCCAAGCACATCGACGGTCTTAGCGCCGTTGGATTCCACATGGTGAGCTTGGGCAACAACCACGTCATGGATTACGGATCGGCGGGGCTTGCCGAAATGACCTCCCTGCTCGATGCCCGGGGGATCCTTCACACCGGCGCTGGCCCGAACCTTGCCGAAGCGAAGCGCGCCATAAGCGCGAAGGGCGTCACGCTGCTCTCCGCGATGGCCTTTATGGGTACTGCCGCTATGAAGAAGCTGGGCCCGGCTACGGCGAGTCGACCTGGGTTGCATGCACTCATCTTCAATGGCACGGTCGACGCTGCCGACAAGAAGTATCTCAAGGATTGGATTGCGGCGTCACCCACCGATGGGATCAAGATAGTTGCGTTGCACTGGGGGCTGGAGAAACACACGATCCCGACTAGCTACCAAGTGGCCTTGGCAAGAGCTTGCATCGACGCCGGCGCTGATGTCGTGTGGGGGCATCACCCTCACGTACTTCAAGGGGCCGAGCTTTACAATGGCAAACCAATTTTGTATTCGATGGGCAACCTGATTTCACGCAAAGAAGGTCCGACCGGCTTGGCCCGACTTTACTTTGAAAACGAGCACCTTAAAGGTTTCCGGTTTGTGCCCCTCGACATCAAGAACATGAGGGTGGCACCGGTCCCTTCCAAGTTGGTTGAAGCTCGGCGAAAGGCCTTTCAGGGACTGAGCAACGCGGTGCAGCGCAAGTTCCCGCATAAGATGAGCAAAGCTCTTTACTAACGCAGGGCCAGAAAGTCTTGCAGGAAGATGCGGTCTGCGGCCGTCAGTTGGGGAAATTCGTTTGCGTCTTTCGAGATCGCCTCAAACCGCTTGTAAACGTAATCCCGAGTCTGCTTCGGCAGGGCTCGAAAGCTGGCGCTTTCGATCATTGGGCTGATCGGAAACTTGAACAGCCGTTTGTTGAGATCGAGTGTTCTTAGCGAGCGGCCCCTAGCATCCTTTGTACCGCCGCTCTCAAACATACTTTGGAAGGGTCCCATGCCCTTGATCGGCTCATCCAGTTGCACCTCGCCGATGCTAAGCAATGACTTCACCAATGGTTCGCAAGCTTCTTCCAATGTCCCAGTCTCGGGGTCTGCGAGGTGCTTTTTAGTGGCGTTAGAGGCGCGTATGATCTCGTTTTGCACGTCCATCTGGTGCTCCATAACCATCAACGCAACGATGTCCGAATGGGGATGCAGATATTCGCTGGTGTCGAAGTACTTGTTCAGGTCGGTTTTGTTTGCCCCCAACTCGACATCGAAGGTGAAGCCTTCGTCATCGCCCTTCACCGGGGAATTTCCACGGTGTCTCTGCTTTCCGTGGTCTCCGGACACATACCACCCACCCCATCGCTCGCGTAAGGGTGTGCGGGGCGTCATGATGCGTCCTCCGCCACGCAAGATCTGATAGCCTTGACTGTCTGCATTCACGGAACGTGACAGGAGCCGGGGCACGCCGCCCAATCCGGGTCCGGCATGGCAGGCAATGCAGCGTTGAAACTCGTCTTGGAAGTCCACGGAAGGAGCCTGGTGGTTTCTTAGGGTGTAGAACCGGGTCCCCTTTTCGGGGTGGACGGTAGCAATTTCAATCAGGTCCCCGCCATTGACCCAGCCCACATAGGTGTGGTCGTTAAAGTAAATGGCTCTTGGCGCTTGGGGTGAGATCCTGGGCCCCTGCAAGCTGGTCTTTGACCAAACCAAGGTCTGGCTTTCGGGTTTGATGTCGAGCGCGGTGAGCAGATCCTTAAGATATCCGTGCTTGTTGTCGAAGCGTAAATTGGATTTGCCGGCTTGCACCTGCTTCACGAGCTGTTGGATGGGATCGTCCGTTGTTGCTTGTTGTGCGGATATGGCGGAGTAGCCAAGTACTCCAAAGCTTAAAACAATTCCCAGCACGGGTCCGCTTCGCATCACTATGTAGGATATACGGAAAGAGGGTCGACGTGTTCGGTCGGCTTGAGGCGTGAATCTCGGGGCTCCAGTATCTTGTCTATTCGAAGAGCAGTACAGTTGCGGCGGTGGACCCACGCATTTCGGAGCCCTACGCTAAAATGCGTCCATGAACGGAGATGCCCTGTTTGCCGACGTGGTGGACAAGTATGCCAAGCACTTGAATCCTTATTTGGCGAAGCTGATGCAGTTTGCGGGTTTCGGGGTAGAGGTTAAAGGAGAAGGTTGTTACATCTACGACCAGGATGGCAAGGCGTACTTGGACTGCCTTGGCGGGTACGGCTGTTTCAGTCTGGGTCATCGCCATCCGAAGGTAGTCGAAGCCGTCAAGAGTCAGCTGGATGCCATGGGCCTCAGCGGCAAGGCATTCTTTAGCAAGCAGGCCGCAGATCTGGCCGAACGTCTTGCGGAAAAGACACCTGCTGGACTCCAGTTCTCCTTCTTCTGTAACAGCGGCACGGAAGCCGTAGAGGGTGCGCTGAAGTTCGCCAAGAAGCACACTGGCCGGCACAAGATTGTCTCAACCCACGATAGCTTTCATGGCAAGACTTTGGGTTCTTTGAGCGTGATGGGCCGCGCAAAGTATCGCGAACCGTATGAGCCCCTGTTGCCCGGGGTCGAGTTCGTGCCATACGGCGACATCGACGCTGCTCGGAGCGCCATCGATGGGCAGACGGCGGCATTTATCGTGGAGCCGGTTCAGGGCGAAGGCGGCATCCATATTCCTCCGAAGGGCTATTTGACGGCGTTACGAGAGTCTTGCGATGCCAGTGGAGCACTACTCATCGTGGACGAAGTTCAAACGCTGCTTGGCCGTACCGGCAAGTGGTTCGCCTGTGAGCACGACGGTGTGTCGCCCCACTTAATGACCCTGGCCAAAGCGCTCGGGGGTGGCATCATGCCGATCGGAGCAATCGTAGGCACTGCGGAAATTTGGGAGTCGGTGTACCAGGATAGCCCGCTTTCGCACACTTCGACCTTCGGAGGGAATCCGCTGGCATGTTCGGCAGGTCTGGCCACCATGCAGGTGATCGAGGAAGAGGGTTTGGTGGAGCGTTCGGCAATTGTTGGACCCCTCCTGCTGAAAGGACTTCAATCCGTGGCGGCTGCCCATCCTGACCTGATCAAGGAAGCACGGGGACTTGGCTTCATGATCGGGGTGGAGTTTGCAATAGATGAGGTGGGCGAGCTCGTGGTGGCCCAAATGCTCAAGCGTGGCGTTTGTGTCGCCTACACCTTGAATAACCCAAGGATTATCCGGTTCGAGCCACCTTTGATCATTTCGGAGAAAGAAATCGACCAAGCGGTGGAAGCATTTTCGGAATCGGTGGCCGAAACGGCAGAGCTACTAGCCATGCTCGTTTAAAACAAAGCGCCTTGCGAAATTGCAAGGCGCTGTTAAGTTTGTGGAAGTAGGAGCCCTACCTTTAAGCTTTCTTTCGCTTTCGAAGCAGCGCCAAAGCGCCGGCCCCTAAAATGGCAAGCGTAGCGGGTTCAGGTACAGCCTCTGCGTTAACAGTGAGATTGTCCATATTGAATCCGTCATCCGTGATGGAAAAATCGCTGCCGAATTGGAATCGAAGCGTCACCATCTGGTTGTTAAATGCCGAAAGATCGAATCGCGCTGTTCCGCCTGCACCGCCTGATGCCGTGGAACTATCGTATGCAAAAAATCCCAAATTCGGGTGATGATCATCCCCTAGATCAATAAACTGCATATCAGACACAGCCGTCGGGTTGAGCAGCCCGTTCGGGGGATTGATGGCACCCGTAGCCGCGAGCACATTGAACCGATCAAAGTGAGTCTCAAAAGACCCGACGTAGTCAAAGCTCATGGAAACATTTGTGAATCCAGTGAGGTCGAGCACGACTTGGTAGAAGCTATATTCGTTGTCGGTGTAATTGTCGCGATGCCCCATCATCATCGTCCCGTTGTTCAGCGGATTCGTGTTGTTGATAACAAAAATCCCCCCGGTCGATTCACTCGCTCCTAAACCAGATTCAAAGTCCTGAAAGAATACTTGCGCATTCGCGGCCGCAACCATAGTCCCCAAGACGGAAACTAAGGCAATCCTCTTAAAAATCATGTAAACCACCTCCGAGGTGACATCTCGCCTCGCAAACCTAGTTTAAGCCAAGAAGTAGAGTTCGAAGGCAAGTAATTTTGCTAGCAAATCTCTACTTAATCGGTTAAGGAACTTGGATTTCTTACTCGCAAATTTGGTTGTCACGGGAAGAACCCGGGATTTTTACGAGGCATTCCATAATAAACGTCATGATTGTCGACCTCCGCTCCGACACCGTAACCCGCCCTTCGCCGGAAATGTATCAAGCCATGGCGGGAGCGCCTCTCGGCGATGACGTGTTGGGAGACGAGCCAACCGTCGATCAGCTTGAGCGGATTGCGGCCCAGAAAGTCGGCAAGGAAGCCGCGCTCTTCGTGCCGAGCGGCACAATGGGGAATCAGATTGCGCTGGCGGTACATTGCGATCGCGGTGACGCCATGCTGATCGAAGAGCAGGCGCACATGGTGTTCTACGAGGTCGGCGGGCCGGCCGTCATTGCCAATGCCGTCTCCTGGAC
>JAFAFM010000032.1 GCA_023423495.1 Armatimonadota bacterium | reverse complement strand
CGTCGTTTCGCGGGTCCGATTCCGGAGTATCCAACAACTCCCATCATCGGTTGAAAAGCTTGACGGCGATGGACCGGTGATCGATGTCGAAGTTCATGTCTCAATCGCCGCCGTCCGGACTCCATCCAAGCTTAATAATTCCTGAACGAGGGATTGCGATTCGCCGCGCACTTTTAGTTCCACCTTGCACTCTGGTTCTTTTGAAGTAACCACAACTCCCTTAACGAGCGCTCCGGGTTTAAGGTGGATTTGTTGGAGAACATCCACCAAATGATCCGCATTTACCAAGGTTACCGACAGATTGTGGGTTTGGCTCATGGGAAAGAACTTCTGCTCCAGCTTCGCCACGATGCTTAAGGTGAAGAGCGTGAGAAGCGTAGATACCACGGCCACCGCCATATAAGCGCCACCCAAGCTGATGGCCACCCCGATGGCCGAGGTCGCCCAGAGACTTGCTGCCGTGGTAAGGCCCTTGACATCGGTTCCTGTGCGAAGGATTGTTCCTGCACAAAGGAATCCAACTCCCGTAACAATCTGAGCGGTAACCCGACTAGGGTCGCCGGAACTGTAGCCCTTGCTGATTTCGGCGTACAAGACCGCACCCAAGATGAGCAAGATGTGGGTTCGAATTCCCGCCGGATGATCCCGCAATTCCCGCTCGAGACCAATTAGAGCACCCAACAAAGTGGCCACCCCTAGCTTAAGGAGTGCCGATGTTGCAATCGCTAGTTCTGCCTCTGTTAATCCGGGCACACTTGAATGATGGCCCATTTCTGGCTAAGATCGGAATGTGCCAAAGCAGGACTTTAAACCGCCCAAGCCCAATTCGGCCTTCCGAGCTTTGGCGAACGCCTGTGTTTCCTATGCACTTCGAATGCGGGACGTCGTCGATGTCGACACACCTCCGAAAGATTTGGACAAGCTGAAGTCCCTGTCCAGAGAGCGCGTCATGCTCTTGCCAAATCACCCAACGAATACCGAACCTGCAATTCTGTTCAACTTAGGCGATCGGGCTGGCACGCTGTTTCACTTCGTGGCTTGTCGTGAAGCCTTCGACCACGTGGCCGGGTTATGGGGATGGCTGATCCAACGTCTAGGCGCGTACTCGATTGTCCGCGGGGCATTGGACCGGCCCTCTTTCAACATGACCAAGCAACTGCTTGCAAGACCCGGCGGAAAGGTGGTCATCTTTCCAGAAGGGGAGGTTTACAGCCAGAACGACTCCTTGCTCCCATTTCAATCCGGAGTCATCCAGTTGGCTTTTTGGGCGCTCGACGAAGCCCGTAAGCAGGATTTTTTGGCCGACGTTATGCTGCTGCCCATCGCCATTCGTTACCGCTTCGTACAGGACATGAGGCAGCCCATTCTGGAATCCATCCAGCGGCTGGAGGTAGCGATGGGCATCCGGGTCGTTCCTGAAGATGACGTCTATGTCCGTATTAGGAGGGTCGGAGAAGCCGTTGTCGTACGCCTGGAGAAGCAATTTGAATTACCGGCCCTGCCCGAGGCTACTTTGGACCCGCGAATCGAGAGGATCAAGCGGACCCTACTGGAACGCGCCGCCAACATTGCGCGGGTCGAATTAAAGGCAGGATCTCTTCCCGAACAAATGCGAGCGGTCATCAACGCAGTTCACCAAGTCGTGCAACCCGAACCCACGTATCGGACCGATTACGACCAGAGGCTTTGGGAGGAAGAGAGAAACCATATTCAGCCGGCGTTGCATGAACTTGATCGACTCTCAAACTGGATTGCCGTTTACGACGGGTACGTAGCGGAGAATCCATCGCCTGAACGCGTTGTCCACCTCCTGGTGCGTATGGAAAAGGAAATTTTGGGCTCGGTAGTGATTCGGGGAAAGCAGCGCGCACATGTCCGAATTGCAGACCCCATACCCCTTTCGGAGTACGGCGCGGCTTATCAAGAAAACAAGCGGGAAACGGTCGCCCAAGTCACCAAACGGGTCGAGGAAAGCGTGCAAGCGCTCCTGTTAAAAATGGCAGAAATGACCCCGGGCGAACGGCCCAATTAGCGGACTTTGACACAAATGTTGGCGCAATGGACGTAACTTTGCGTTTGCTGCCGCATCATAGGCACGGTGTGTCGATGAAGACAAGGAGAATGCCTTATATGAATCGTGTCGTTGGAGTTGCAGGACTGCTCTTGATGGGAGCAGCCGCCGTAGTAGGTCAGGACTTTACTACGGCCGAACTGGAAAAGATGGTGGCAGAGTTGGACGCCGTCGGAACCCGAAATCCGAAATACATTTATCCGATCAAATGCACGGTCGAGCAGAAGGACGAAGTCAATGCCTATGCGTCGATCGATAAGATTCCCAAAGAGGGCGAGAAGCCTCAGGCCGTAATGGTGGTTTACAGCGGTCTGGTCAAGTTCGCCAAGGGAAATCGCAAGCTGATTCGTGCGGTTGTGGCCCATGAAGTAGCGCACCTAATGCAGGGCCATGTGCTCGCTCCCCGCTTTGTCGCTACCGATCTTGCCCACATTTGGACTCGGCAACAGGAAATCGATGCCGACGTCACCGGAGCGAAACTTCTTGAGCGCGCAGGCTATCCGAAGCAGGACATGATCGACATGCTCGCTATGTTGGACACCCTTGAATCCGATACAGGATGGATGTACCGTTTGTCCAAGAACGACCACACGAGCGCTAAGAACCGTGCGACCGAGGTTGCCGGAAACACCGACGTGATGCGGTCGATGATGTGCTTCGAGAAAGGTCTCGCCTTTATGGAGTGCCGTCGCTACGGGTTGGCAGCCAACCTCTTTGAGAAAGCCACCCAGTTGGAGCCGAAGTTCAACGATGCCTACATCAATATGGCTCAGGCATCGGTGATGGATTACTACGACAAGCTGCCCGGAGCAATCCAGAACAAGTGGTTCCTGCCTGACTTCGGGCCGATGCTGATCGAGAACCCAATCGGAGCTGGCCGGGATCCAAACATTGGACCCGAAGACGTGGCCAGGTTCGAACTGGCAAAGAAGCGCATTGCCGCGGCGAAAGCCAAACTACCTGGGGACACGAGAGTACGAGAGATCGAAGTCCTCGCTATGACGTTGGCTCCGAACGCGACAAAAGAAGAGCTTCTGAAAGCAGGGGACGAGTTCAAGGCATCGGCCGGCAAAGGCGAGAATTACGATCGAATTCGCTTCGCGAACAACGCGGGTGTGGCCTATCATCGCGCGGAAGACTTGCAGAAGTCGTACGATACGATCATCGAAACCCTTAAGGCAACCCGCAGCTTCAGCAATCATCTCGCTCAGAACCTTGGCCGCTTCAATGTTGGGAACCGGTCCAAGGACGATGAGATTCTGGTGCTCGACGTCATGGTTCAGTGGCTAAACAACGCGCCATCTTCCAACCCGTACTATTCGATCGTCCGCGACGCCTACACGAAAGGTTGCGGCAAGATTGGAGTGTCGGCCAAGGAAACCAAGCCTAAGCCCACTTATCTATGCTCAGCGGCGGGACTTAACATCAAGGGCAAGGAAGCTCCGATCCTGGTCGATCTCGAGGACTATACCAACGCGTTTGGCGAGCCTATGCAGAAGATCAAGATTGCCGACCAGTTCCCAGATGTCCAATATTGGATCTGGAATAACGGCGAAGTCGGGATTCTCACCGAGCGTGGCGCGGTCGTCCGAGTCAGTTCCCAAACCACGGGAGCCTATTTGGATCTGCGGCCAGTCGACGAGACGGTTAATGTGTCCTACCGAATCATCGTTGGCATGACCGAGGATGACTTCAACAAGATCCTCGACCTTTCCAAATCAGTCGAGAAGAAAGTTGTGGGAGTGACCGGGATTGAAACCTGGAACTTCTATCCGAACCTACAACTAGGCGTCTTGAGAAAGGACGGTCGAATTGCCGGAATCACGGTAAGCCCGACGGCATCGTAAACATCTGCGGGAGGCTGTCCAAGCCTCCCGCCTTATTTCTTCCGCATTAACAGATAACGCGACTGACCCTTGTCATCGATGATGGCAAGGATCAACCCCTTATTGGATTCCGGAAGCTTGGCCCAATGGGCCGGGGGCGGCAATTTCCCCAGTACCTTGCACTCCTTCCCTTGGCTGAGATAAACACCATTCACGTTTCCGTACATATCGATCTTCGCCGTCAACTTCTTTGGGACACCTCCGACAGTTGCGTCAACCACGAGACCTCCTTTTCCGTCGAATGTGAGTGATGCGGTGCCCACTGAGGGATCGGCGAGAGGGTCAAATTCCGCGGCATCCGCTGAGATTTTTCCCGCATAGGATCCCAGCTCTGGCTTGCCCATGTAGATCTTTTTGTAAAGTGGATTGCCCATAGCGGAAGTGGACATAACATAAGCGAACTCATTTGCATCGTCCAACCGACCCTCTGCAAGAAGGCGATCGAAGTATGTTTGGGCGGCAGCTGCCTGAACAAAAATAAAGCCCGCTTGGCGCTCGAGAATGACCTCCTTGAAAATGGCCATTGCGGCTTTCCAGTCCTTTTGGTATGCATAAGCCAGTCCAATCCACTGCAATCCAGCTGGAGTGTCCTTAACTCCTTCGGCAATAGCCTTCAAATCAACGGGCTCCCCATCTCGCACATCCAGATAGGCCTTATATGCATTGATCATCTTCTCGAGCGATTTATCTATCACTCCGCTAGGAATCAAAGACTTGGCTCGGGCTAGGTCGCCCTGTGTGGCGAAATACATTGAAAGGGCCCATGCCGCCCCGTTCACCTCGTTAGGTGCCATGCCAGCCAGCTTCCAAATCTGCTCGGCTCGTCTCGTGTCTCCGTACTGGAGCGTGGCGAAAAAGTAAGTAGGCCGCAACAATTGGTCTAGCGTTCCCGCTTCGACTTGAGGTCCGAGATATTTGTCGAACAGGGCGCGCATTTCGTCGTACTTTTCGGACCGAACTGCAAAGCTGTTGTAGAGGCTCCAGGCGTCCGAATCGTAGCCAAACTGCGTCACGTTTTGCGCCATTAGCGATGCATAAACCAGCAGAAGATTCGAGTACTTTGCCGGATCCAACTTGCCCGCCACGAAGAGCTCTTCAAGGCTGACATCGAGGATCCTTAATATCTCAAAGTAAACGGCGAATTCATCATCGCAGAACTTGCTTGCCTCATTTAAGCCCTCGATGATAGCCGCATCACCCAAATGAGCCTTGTCGACCCACATCTTGACGAGCATTGCGCGCCACACATAGGGCATTTCGCTGGCCCGCTTCGAAATCTTCTCGGCGAATTGGACATATCGCAAGCCGGTCAACCGCAGAATCCAGAGCAAATCGTCATCTCGTAGCCGGCTGCTTGAGAGAGCCGCATCCACCTCCTTCATCGCCTTGTGCATTTCATCTTGACCTTTATAGAATTCGGCCAAAACCAGGTGGAGGATTGCGGAATCAGACCCTTCCTGAATCAGTCGCTGTATGAATGCAACTGTTTCCTTCGCTTTTCCGGTGAATGCCAGGGCCTGAAACAATGAGAGTTCGATTGTTTTCCTATCTGGATATTCTCCGGGCAAATCTTTTGCCTGCAGCCAAAGTTTTTCTGCATCCGCCCAGTCGCCGCGATTGCCGGCCACGTGGCCTTCAAAGTAGCGCCTAGACCGGTCATCGATGCTGGGCAGTTTTAAGTATTCGGTCAGAAACAGGTTTGTCTCGGATTGGGGAGCGTGGATTTGAAATGCTGGCCAGACCGCCTGAACGGTCCATGGGTGCGGCGCTAATTTCCACAAGGCCCAGCCGGCATCCAGTCTTTGTCTCGGCGTAACCATTCGGCTGGGATTGAAGAGTACAGCCATGTGCCGATAAACATCATCAGGCTTGCCCGCCATCAGCTTTGACACCTCATTGTCCATCTCGAGCGTCCGGCCCATGTAGTTAAGCGCCATGGCGAGTTCAAATCTGGAATCCGACTCGAGCTTTCGAACGGCATCCACCGTTCTGTAAGCTTCAACCGCATCCGCATATCTCTCCGCCGCAAACATATCGTCGGCAAAGCGTTCTAATGCGTCCAAGTAGGTTTGTTCCGGAAGTCGATTGGACTCGGCAACAATGTCAGCAATCTTTAACCGAGCTGCGCCGCGATTTGGAAAAGCTCCCAGCAGCACATCCATGGTCTCCTCAGTCCAGCCGGTGGGCGTTTGAGGCTGATTTGGATAGTCGCGAACTGTGTACTCTTGAACCTTGGTGGCCACATCTTTAGCGATCCGGGAAGCCCACAGCGCCCCCGTAACCTCTGACTGGAGTTCCTTGGACTTCAAAGATTTCAGAAGAAAGTTTGTGAATGCCCCATGACCAAATGTTGCGTACTCGTAGGAGCGTGCTCCCGGCTGGCATCCCAGGAGTACCGCGATATTGGCTTGTTTGCCCAATGCTCGGAGGTCGTCGCCAAAGCTGTTCTTTGTTCCTCCCCGGCAGGCATCGACAATGAAAAGCACATTTCGCAGCCCCGCCTTGACGAAGCGATTGATGACCTCCTTTACGTGGATGCCGACTTGCTCAGCATTCGTAGTTGTGGCGTTCGTCGGCAACAAGTAGTCACCTTTCGGCGTGCCCATGCCATGTCCGCTGAAATAGAAGATAAAGAGGTCGCCGTCTTTCAATCGAACGTCGGCGATCTGGCGGTCGAGCGCCGCAATCATGTTTTCGGCGGTCGGCTTCAGTTTCGAGTCCGGTAAATCCGTAAGCGTTTCGATCGCATCCGGTCTAAACTCGAACCGCTCTTGGAGAGTTTTGCTGAACGCAAGCGCATCCTTGGCGGCATAGCGAAGCTTTCCAATCTCGTCATACTCATTGGCGCCAATTACCAACGCCCATTTTCTCGGCGGAGTGAAGGGAACATCGCGGGTCGGAACACTTACCCGCGGAGCAGATTGGGACAATGCAGTCGCGGCGAAAGCAAAGACCCCTAACCAAAAACCGCAAGCCCGCAACATAGTGATAGTTATACGTCTATCTTCTGCACATCAGGTCGCTAATGCGAGCCTGCACATCGCTTCAACTCCGTAGGGAATCGCATCGTCGTTGAAATCGAACTCTGGAGCGTGCAAGTTCGGATAGACGAAATCCGGCTTTGGGTTTAAACCAAGCCAGTAAAAGCAAGCTTTGGCATGGGCCCCATAGAAGCTGAAATCTTCCCCACCCATCGTTGGCAAACACGGCTCCTTCTCCACTTCTCCTGAGAAGTCGGCCAATGCCGCCCGAAACCTGCCCTCGCTCTCCGCATCATTCCGGGTGACCGGGTAGGGCGTGGTCCATTCGCACACGAACTTGGCCCCGAAGGATGCCGCAATTCCCTCGGCAATCTCTTTGAACCTACGCACCGCCATGCTGCGGGTCTCATCGCGCAACGTCCGAATCGTGCCGGAAAGCTCGACGGCATCGGGAATGACGTTGTGAGCCACCCCGGCATGGAACTCTCCGCACGTCACCACCACAGAATCCAGTGGATCCACGTTCCGGGAAGCGATCGTCTGCCACGCCGAAACGATCTGGCTGGCGATAACGATCGGATCCACCGACGTATGCGGCATCGCCGCGTGTCCACCCTTACCGATAAGCCGGGCATGGAAGGAGTCCGTGGCCGCCAACATGGGCCCGACACACGTTGCTACGTGGCCCAACGGGGTGGCTGAGTGCCCATGCAGACCGAAAATGCGTGATGCCTTCTCGCCCAGCACGCTGCCGTCTAACACGCCATCCTCGCACATCGCCTTTCCGCCTGCGCCGCCTTCCTCAGCCGGTTGGAAGATCAACAGCAGGTTGTTGGGGCGTTCTGCGGCTCGGCTGAGCACAGTAGCGGCCCCAAGCAAAATGGCGGTGTGGCCGTCGTGCCCGCAGGCATGCATCACGTTTGCAGTCTGGCTGGCGTAGGGTTTTCCGGTGTTCTCCTGAATCGGTAGCGCGTCCATATCCGCCCGAAGCGCGACCGTCTCGGCATTCGCGACCGTAGCGGGAATATGTGCCAAAACACCAGTGCCCCGGCCTAAGCCAGCTTTGAACTCGATGCCGAGCCGCGTCAATTCCCGTTGCACCACTTCGCTGGTCCGATGCTCCTGATACCCCAACTCTGGATGCGCGTGAAGGTCGTGGCGAATGGTCACGATGTGCTCCAGATCCGAGGGCGAGAGACGGGGGTTCATGCGCGCAGAATACCGCTCCCTTTCATAGCTCCGTTCGATCCCGATACTGCACCGCTTCGCTCAGATGCATCTTCTCTAAAGACTCCGATCCAGCCAGATCGGCAATGGTGCGAGCAACCTTGAGAATACGATCGAAGACGCGGCCGGAAACATTCATCCGGGCCATCACGACTCGCATGAAGTCTTGGCATTCTTCATTGAGAGGGATCGTGTCCCGAATTTCTCGGGGGGACATTTTGCCGTTGACACGGTGTCCGCCCAGACGCTTGATCTGCTTTTCCCTTGCGGACAAGACACGCTCGCGAATTGCGGCTGAGCTTTCACCCTGCTGGAGGGAAAGCAACTCATCCGCCTTTAATCTCGGAACCTCGAAATGCAGGTCGATTCGGTCCATCAACGGCCCGCTGATCTTCGAGGCATACCGGCCACAAATTGTGGGCGAGGACACACACTTGGCCTCCGGCAGGCCCTTAAAGCCACATGGACACGGGTTCATTGCCCCGATTAGGATGCTTTCCGCAGGGAACGTAATTGTGTTTTGCACCCGGCTGACGGTCACAACGCCATCTTCGAGCGGTTGCCTCAACGCCTCAAGGACTTGGCGGTCAAACTCCGGCATCTCATCCATGAAGAGCACGCCGTGATGCGCCATGCTGATCTCTCCCGGTTTGGGGTTCTTGCCCCCACCCACGATGGCCGGATGGCTCGCGGAATGGTGTGGAGAACGGAAAGGACGTTCCCACATCAGTCCTTGCCGCCCTCCCTTTTGGCCCGCGGCGGAGTAAATACGCGTGACCTCGATCGATTCCGAAAGGGAGAGCGGCGGCAATATGGTTGGAAGCCGTCGGGCGAGCATCGTCTTCCCCGAGCCCGGAGGACCAGTCATCAACACGTTATGGCCGCCCGCTGCCGCAATCTCCAAGGCGCGAATGGCGTGGCGCTGACCTTTGACGTCGGCGTAATCGACAGTGTATTCGGGAATCCGTCCAACTTCCATTTCACCGAGCGACTGCGGCGTAAAGCCGGGCGCGCCATTGAGGAGTTCCACGCACTCCCTGAGACTTCTGACACCGAAGACATCCACTCCCGGGGCAACCGCGGCTTCGGCTGCATTCTGGTGAGGCAGAATGAGGCGCTTGAACCCACGCTCGTGCGCCATTAGGGCCACGCTTACCGCGCCGTCCACCGGACGAAGCACGCCATCCAGTCCAAGCTCCCCGATGATCAAAGTTTCGTGCAGCTCCTCGATCGGAATCTGCTCGTCCATTGCCAAAATGGAGATGGCAATGGGGAGATCCAGAAAGGGCCCTTCCTTCCGAATGTCGCCGGGGGCGAGGTTGCAGATGATCTTTTTCAGCGGCATCCGCATCCCCGAGTTAGTGATGGCCGACCGCACCCTGACCTGGCTCTCTTTGACCGCGCTATCGGGAAGCCCAACTAGGAGGAACGGCTGCACGCCATCGACCAGCTCTTTGAAGTCCACCTCGACCACGATCGGCAATGCTTCGATGCCAAGCAGCGTGGCGGAATGGGCCTTGGCGATCATCGGAATTGTTAATTCTGCATCGGAAGCTGAATTCCTGCAACCTACCGAGGCTTTTGCAGCCCGGCAAGCTCTTCGGCGATGTGAGCGATCCGAAGCGTCTCATCCACATCTTCGCCCGTCTGGTCTTCCATCGTCCAGCAAGCACTCAAGGTTGCGTACAGGAACAAGAACACCATGACGCGTTGAAAATCCATTTGGCAACGCTCGGCAAGGGTCGACCCATTCCTGAGGATCCGGCCACGATCGGCAAGTGATACGCCGCAACCGCCCGGATTGCAAAGCGTGTTTGCGAGCTCGAATGCCCGGTCTCCGAAAATGCCTTTCGGATCGAATGCCAACCACCCACGCGGCGAATGTCGAATGTTTTCATGGTGGATGTCGCCATGAAGCACGACTTCGCGTTCGGGATGCGCGAGCGTAGCTTCACCGACCGTTGCGGCCCGTACGAAGATAGAGTCCGAAGCTTCCGCCGTGGCCCTATCGAACAGCGACTTGAACCAGCGGTTAAGGGTCGGGATGGACTCCAGGGGTTTTCCAGCTATGGAATGCAGTTTGTTGATCACGCCCGCGATTACTTCTGTCGCCTCAGCGTCCCTGCCGGACGCCACCCATAACTTCAAATCTTCGCCGTCCGCATACTCCAAGAGTTGTGCATCTAGGTCGTCCCGAATTAGCGTAACCGCTCCTTGCCCTCCGAAGTGCCGAAGAGCAACTGCACCATTTCGCTCCTCGGCGCCCTCGCTCGTCAATAGTTTAAGGGCAGCGTCGGTGTTGTCGGGCAGCTGAACTCGATACACATGGCTCGACCTCGTTTGGGCGAGCAAGTGAGGTTCTGCGAGTTTCCACGCTCTCAGGTAATGGTCAAGGCCCGGCATTGAAGGTCAGGACTTGCGGGAAGCCAGCTTCAAATCCTTGGTCTTCACGGTGACTTCCATTTCGGTGGTGCCATCGCCGCCTAGCACGGGTGCATCGATCAAGGTCCAATGGCCTTCCAGCAAAATGCCGGTTGCGGGATGAAGTTCGTAGTAGCCGATGGCCTTCAATGGCTTTTCACCGGCTGACTCTTGAAAGGCGACCGCGAGCACCGGTCTGTCCTTGACGCGCGGATCCAGTTCCACCTTGCGGCCAAAACCCACCAAGCGGACGTTGGGTGGCACGGGAAAGAACGTAGGCTCGGCTAGCCGGCCCTTCCGTTCGATCTGGAGCGCCCGCTCGATCCTGTGCCTGCTTACATCGTCGCCCAGGAGAGCATCGATGTCAACCCCGGTGAGGTCTACCTTTCTCACAAGCGGCTTTAATTCCTTGGGTGGAGGAACCACATCCTCACCCACCTTTTCCTGCTTGAGCGCCCAGCGTGCGGTAAGCACGTCCTTGCCTTGTTCTTTGGTTACCACGAAAACGATATGCTCGGTGGTCGTAAAAGTTACATCCTCGACTTCGTATTGGTAGACGTATTCTTGAGTCCACGAATCGCCAGTCTTAAGACGAAGCGAAGTGTCGGGCATTTGAACCAGAGCCGAAGCGACTAACAGGGAAAGCATCACTTTTCTACGGGAATTTCGCCCGGCTTATGCCAGCCCTGTTCCCGCAAAGTTTGCTCCTTGCCCAGCGGACTAGACAGCTTCATGCGGTCCTTCATCAGCCGAGAGCGTTCTTCTTCGGCTTCTTTCATCTCCTGATACACGTCGTTCGTCTTCGCTTGCTGCACGCGGTAGACCTCCCACGGCTTGCGGCTGAGGTACATGCCTACAAACACCGCCACCAGCACAATCGCGAATCGCCATCCTAGCTTCATTGATTCACCACTCTCGTCAGTATAAGGTTTGTGTTGCCTTCACCAAAAGGCACTCCGGCCGTAATCAGGACCAAACTGCCACTTTTCAGACGCTTCTTCGCAACAAATGCATCTATCGCGTTCTGGATTCCCTCTTCGGTAGACCTTGGAGTTCTGAGCCGGATCGCCTCCACTCCCCAACAGGCAGCCAAACGAGCTTGGGTTCGTTCGTCGTAAGTGGCGCAAAGAAGAGGTGAGCGTGGCCGATATTTCGAGACCAACCGGGCGGTGTTTCCACTGACGGTCGTACTGATGATGGCCGCAGGGTTTAAGAGAGAGGCCAGATCGGCCACCGAGTGCGCTATAGCTTCCTGATGCCCAATCTTCTTACGTGTCGACTCGTTGAAGTGCCGCTCGATCTTTGACCGGTCAAACAAGGGCTCCGCCCGTTCTGCAATTCGCACCATCGTTCGCACACACTCGATCGGATACTCGCCGCTTGCGGTTTCCCCGCTGAGCATAATGGCGTCCGTGCCATCAAGCACTGCATTGGCGACGTCCGTGGCTTCTGCCCTCGTGGGCCGTGGATTGAGAATCATGCTTTCGAGCATTTGCGTAGCGGTGATAACCGGTTTTCCCGCCCAGGTGCAGCTATCGATGATGAGCTTCTGCATGATGGGCACGTCCTCTATGTCCATCTGCAAACCCAAATCTCCACGGGCGACCATCACGAGATCGACCACGCCGAGGATGGCATTCAGATCGCGGATCGCCTCGCGTGTTTCGATCTTGGCGCACAACCCAATACTTGGGTCCAGTCGATCGACTTCGCGCCGCAACATCCGGATGTCGTCCGCATCTTTAACATAGCTAAGCGCGATGTAGTCCACGCCTGCTGCGCACGCATGTCCAATGTCATCCCGATCCTTGTCCGTCATTGGGGCGACTTCGAAGATTCGGTTGACGAGAGTGATGCCTTGTCTGCTTTTAACTAAACCGCTGCTCATCACGCGTGCGAAGAAATTGCCGTCGACGTTCTTACCCAGCTTCAGTTCGACGTTTCCGTCGCCAAGTAGCACGCGTGAACCCGACGAGAATGCGGCCAGAATTTCCGGCTGATGCACGGGTATGACAGCGCCTGGATTCGGACCCACGGTGACGCTGCTCCCTACAGAAAGCAGCAACCCTTCATCTGGCAGTATTCCGATTCGAAATTTCGGCCCTTGGAGATCAGCAAGGATTGCCACTGGCGCGATCTCGGGACTTAGCTCTCGGAGCCAACCAATCCACTTTCGGCGCGTTTCCCAGTCACCATGGCTGCAGTTGAGCCGAGCCACGTTCATACCCGCCGCGATTAACTCCGCGATTTTTTCCCGACTGTCGACCGCCGGGCCAAGCGTGCAAACGATTTTTGTGCGCCGTTTCATGGCTCCTTCCCTGGATTTTGCAGGTTACCTTTAACCTGGCTACCGGGTACCTTGGAGCCGATGCGTTACTTTGTCATTGGGGCGACTGGGGAACTCTATGGTCCAGCAGATATCGCCACTTTGAACCAATGGATTTCCGAGGGCAGACTTCAGCCCACCACGATGATCCAAGAGGAGCTTGGCGGAGCCAGGTTTGCTGCTTCTATGCTAGCCGGACTTAATTTTGCCGCCACCTATCCGCGCATGGCCGGAACCGGCTTCATACCCCAGAATGTGGACGATGGTGCATCCGAGATGAAGAACGCATGGATCTACGGGATAATCGGCTTCTTCTGCTTTGGCATCATTCTAGGTCCGATCGGCCTCTTCTATGCCATTCAGGCGAAGCGGAAGGGACATCCACAGGCGGTGGGAGGAATTATTGTCTGCAGCATCGTGATTGGGTTTTCCCTTTTGGGCATCATGCTACTGCTGACTGGGAACCATCCACTAATGAACGGCTTCAAGTAATCACGTTCGGATATTGCCGACGTTGATGTGCCCCCATCCACCCGTTTCCGCATCTACGATTCGAATCCGCAGGGGCCTGTTTCGGAGTTCCGAGACATCCCAGGTCACCTCATCCAAGGTTTCGGTGTTTTTCCCGCGGGCGACACGAAGCTGCTTACCTTGATCGTCGATCAGTTCCACGTAGACTCCCTTTCCGGCCCCTCCTCCGACGTTGAGCCTAATCCTTGAGTTGTTCACAGTGAACCTTGGGCTCGTAATCGTGCCCTGGTATTTGTCATCAAACCCTCCGCGGCCATCCTCGCAGGTTCCGATGAATGGAAGCCCGGCATTATTCCAATTGAACCGGCGCGGGTTGCTGACGGGCCAATGCAAGAAATCACCCTCGAAATCCCAGCCTGGCATTCGCCAATTCTTCATGTCGAAGGTTGGACTCTCCAACGGCCTCGTTACTGCCTGGGCGGGAGGTGATCCACCGTCGACTATGACCGCTCGCCCTGATGCATTTGAACTGGGCCCGTATCGGTGGAGGAGATAAGCCATGCTCGTCAGGCCAGACATCTCGCCCCAATCGGGGCCGGTGCGGCCATTCTGCTGGTCCGTTCCCCCGTGACCCGTGTTCTCGGGCTGAAGTCCAAGCGGGTAGTTCGGATTGGGATAGATGCCCAATTCAATGTGCTTGGGATGGTTGATGAGGGCCATCGATGCTCTAACTGCCGCGACGCCGCGCTCGAAATAGTCCGGCCGCTTCAAGAGGGCTCCGAAGTCGGCCAAGGTATCTCCGAATTGAGCCTGGCGGGCATCGTTGTACTCGCCGTCCGAGTTTTGGACTCCGAATCCACCGTAGGTGTAAGCCGCCCTACGATACGATATCGGCCACACGTTTTGGGTGAGTACCAGGGTGTCCACCGACTTCAGCGCCGCTTTCCGGTATCGGTTGGCGGCTTCAGTGTCTCCGGTCAAGTTGGCCGCCGACATCAGCGCTTCCGCCGCCCAATGCATGCAGAGGG
>JAFAFM010000224.1 GCA_023423495.1 Armatimonadota bacterium | reverse complement strand
CCTTAACTTCAAGCAAGAAGCTTGTGAAGAACCGAGAACTAGTGGTCGGTACATCAAGATTAATGATCTGATGTGTGTAACCGTTCAGAAGGAGCGATCTTTCTGGACTAAGGATTGTTTCAACTTCTCCGAAGTCATCTCGAAGACCTGCGCGACGGATAATCGCAGTCATGTCCCCAGGGGCTCGCCCTGCACCAGTCAAGTAGGAAATCGCAACTTGTCCCGGGTTTGCGGGGAGTTTCACAAAGGACCCTGTATCGGGTGGCGGAACACCTCCGCCTCCGTTGTTCCCTCCGCCGCCACCGCCGCCACAACCAATGACGACAAACGACGCGGCAACTAACGCCAAAGCCAGCTTTCTCAAAACCTGTTCACCTCGTCCACGCATGCAAATCCCCTAGATGCGGGTAACTGGGACCTAGTATAGCAACTTATCCCGCATTTGTCAGCGACGGGTTGAAAACCGTGATAAGTTGGCGCAGTTTTCGAAATTCCCCGTCTGCGCGATGTGTTGCCGCAATGTTCGCAATATGACGGAGGCCTGTAGAAAGGGCACGGGTACAATCAACCCCACATCATGAGACGGGACGACTTGCTCGACTTGAATGATGTGCTTCAACATCCCGGCCGTAAGCTGGAAGTGGACATTTCCACCGAGCTTCCGCAAGAAGAAGATCTCGACCTGGTGAAACCACTCGAGGGGTACCTGGAAGCCGTCAGTACCGGAAACATCCTTCTGCTATCGGGCAAGTTTTCCACGATCGCCGTACTAGAGTGCGCGCGTTGCAGTGAACCGCTCGAGAAGGAAATCACGTTCGATGTCGAGGAGCAATTCTCGGTCGAAGGTGTTCCCAGTAGCTACAGTAACCAAGATTTTGCGCGCGTTGTGGCCGATGAGCCGTTTCAGCTCTTCGAGGGGAACAATCTGATTGTAGAAAACCTCCTTCGCCAAGCCTTGTTGGTGGAGATTCCGCTCCAGCCACTATGCGATTTCGGTTGGGATGGAGACTGTCCAATTGCTCGCAAAAAGGGACGGCTGCCAAACGATCCCGCCGGTCGACCTGAATTTGAAAAGCTCGCCAATCTTCTGCATCCCGAAGAGGAGCAAGATTGAGCATCGCGGTCGATGCGATGGGGGGTGATCATGCGCCGTCCGCCATCGTTCAGGGCGCTCTTCAAGCTGCCCCTTTGTGCAACGAACAGATTCTGCTCGTTGGCATCCCGAATGCAATTGAACAGCACCTGACGGGCGTCCGACCACCAAATGTGCAGATCGTCGCCGCTTCCGAAGTGGTCGAAATGCATGAAAAGCCCACGGATGCGATTCGAAAAAAGAAGGACTCATCGATGGCCGTCGCTGCGAATCTCGTGAAAAGCGGACAGGCCAAAGCCTTCGTTTCGGCCGGCAATACGGGCGCTGCGACGGCCATAAGTTTGTTGACCTGGCGACAGATTCCAGGAATTCACCGGCCGGCGATCGGCTCCATGATTCCCAGCCGAGGGGACGGATTTTTGCTGTTGGACGCGGGCGCCAGTCCGGATATCGATCCAGAAAATATCCTCGAATTTGCCCTCATGGGTCGTGCTTATTTGGAGCATGTTGAGGGTCGTAAATCGCCCAAAGTGCATCTGTTGAATATCGGGGAGGAAGAAGGTAAAGGCAGCGCCTGGGCCAAGCAGTGCCAAACCATCCTATCTGGCCAACCTTGGTTCGCGGGCAATATCGAAGGCAAGGACATGTTCCGGGCCGACGTGGATATCGTCGTTTGCGATGCTTTTGTTGGAAACATCGTTCTCAAGACATGTGAAGGCGTGGCCGAATTCATGGCCGAACTGATTAAGCAAGAAGTGCCAAGTCACCCGCTTATGAAGCTCCCATACCTGCCGATGCGAAAGGCCATGGGCCCGGTCAGGAAAAAAATGGACTATGCAGAAGTCGGAGGCTCGCCGTTGCTGGGACTGAACGGAATCTGTGTCATTGCCCACGGGCGCTCCGATGCCCGCGCGATCAAGAATGCGATTTTAATGGCCCAGAGATCGATCGATGGAAACTTGGTGGAAGCCATTAGGCTGAGCTTGGAAGCGGAGATGCCCGTCGCTGAAGTGAGTTGATCTTTGGTCCCTTCCGGGCACGTTCCTACCGTGCCAAAATGAAGGTCCATGCCCACCAAGGCCGTGATTACTGGCATCGGCCACGCCGTGCCATCGAAAATCTTATCGAATGCAGATCTGGAAAAGCTGGTTGAAACCAGCGATGACTGGATCACGCAGCGCACCGGGATCAAGGAGCGACGCATCGCTGGACCCGAGGAAACGAGCAGTACCTTGGGTCTTGAGGCAAGTCAAAAAGCGTTGTCCCAGGCCGGTGTGGACGCAAAGGATATCGACCTTGTAATTTGCGGCACCGTAACAGGTGATATGCCCTTCCCGGCTACCAGCTGTCTCATCCAGGATCGAATTGGCGCAACCAGAGCGGGGGCCTACGACATCGGTGCGGCTTGTGCCGGATTCATTTACTCGCTGGCCAATGCTTCGGCGATGATTGAATCGGGTGCGGCCAAGAAAATTCTTGTCATCGGCGTCGACACCCTGACCAAGTTCGTGGATTTCACGGACCGTTCCACCTGCGTTCTCTTCGGAGATGGTGCGGGTGCCGTAGTGCTGGAGGCTCGGGAGGACACCGACCGCGGCGTAATCAAAACCGTCCTGCTGTCCGACGGCTCTGGCGCTCCACACATTTATCTTGAGGGGGGAGGGGGTTTGTATCCTCACTGCAGCCCGCAGGCCGAAGGACGGCGGAACAGCATTTTCATGGCGGGGGCCGAGGTCTATCGCTTCGCCGTGAACGCGATGGGTGATGCCTGCCTTAAAGTGTTGGCCGAAGCCGGCATGAGCCCAGATGAAGTGGACCTGTTCGTCCCGCACCAAGCCAACTTGCGCATCATCGATTCTGCGGCAAAGCGACTTGAATTGCCTCCTGAGAAAGTGTTTATCAACGTTCAGAAGTACGGGAACACGAGTGGCGGCTCCATCCCGATCGCCCTTTCCGAGGCAGCGGAACAAGGACGACTGAAAGAGGGAATGGTGGTTTTGACTGTTGGCTTCGGAGCAGGATTAGTCTGGGGCGCGAACGTCATTCGCTGGTAGACGGCATTAACTAAAGATAGTAGTCCTCGGCTAGGGTCGCGCCTACAATAGGGGTTGCGTGAGCCCGGATAGAAAAGACCACACCCGGCGGGAGGAGAGCCTTCGCCGGATCATCGAGCATATTGGCAGCGAACTTGATCTTCGCCGCCTGCTCACGCAAATTATCCACGGAGCCTGCGACCTTCTGGGCGCGGACGACGGCAGCATCGGGCTGGTCGACGTGGAGAGAAACCTCATCCGAATCGAAGCCACTCATCGTATGCCGGCGGGTGAGCTAGGCAGCGAATGGCCATCGGGAGTCGGCTTGGCCGGGCAAGTCCTCAAATCCAAGTTGCCGATCGTCCTGAATCGCTACGGCGAGGTAGGCCACGAGAACCTAAAGACGCTGCATGATAATGCCGTTATCGGCGTGCCCATTTTCTGGCGCGGCAGGATGACGGGATTCTTTGGGCTGGGATCGTTCAGCGGAAAGCGGTTCGAAACCGACGACGTCATCCAACTCGAGCACTTTGCTCGACATGCGGCGATCGCGATTGAAAACGCCCGGCTGTTTTCCGAGAATCAACGCTCGATTAACCAGGCGACGGCGATGCTGCGTACGACCGAACGGATTGGCAACGCCATGTCCGTGGATGAAGTTATTCTCGCTTACCTGGAGCAGGTCGCTGAAAGCGGCCGCTACACGTGTACGATCGTGCTCTACGAATTCGACGACCAGAACAACAAGGTCGGAAATGTTGTTCGAGGTCGCTGGAGCCCGGGTGCGAAGGTTGAACTGATGGAATATCGCGTGCCAACGAAGCGCGATTTTCTCGACCCCATTTTGGCTTCCGGAAAGACCGTTCGAATCGCAAATGCATTGACGGAACCAGGTGTGCCCAAGTCCCTTCGTGATGAGCAGCGGCGCGACAATCGGCCGGCCGTAGCGCTGGTACCGCTTATGGGGGATCGGCAACGGATTGGCTTAGTCATTCTGAGTGATCCTATGCCTCACGAGTGGACGGACGACGAGCTCATGCCATTCCAGGCAACAGCCGCGCAATTGGCTTCCGCCTTGTCGAGCCGCCGGGATCATGACGCGCGAATCGGGGCTGATCGCAAACTTGCGGTCATTGAAGAACGCCGGAAGATCGCTCGCGATCTTCACGACTCGGTCACACAGGTGCTCTTCAGCTTGAACCTCTTAACGCAGACCTTGGAGCCTGACCAGCCGGTTGGGCCGGAAATGATTCAGCGACTCAATCAACTCAGCCGAAGAGGGTTGCAGGAGATGCGCAACTTGCTTGAGGAACTGCGGCCCGTCCAGCCGGAGTCCCGTCCGCTGACGCTCGGTCAACGGATCTCAGCCTATGCCACCACCATCATTGGCCTGCCGGAATTCAACCTTTGCGAAGATGACATACCAGACCTTCCCGCGCCCGTCGAGGCTCAGTTGCTCGGCATTGCCCAGGAGGCGCTCAATAATGCGGCCAAGCATGCAAATGCGAAGAGCGTGAATGTGGTGTTGCAAACATTTGGAAATGGGGTCAAACTGTTGGTTGAAGACGATGGATCCGGCCTCAAACGGGAAACGCGTCGACGTCCGCCCGGTTTGGGGTTGACAACAATGAAAGAGCGAGCCAGCGAAATCGGCGCCCGTTTATGCATCGATTCTGAGCCTTCGAAAGGTACGACGGTCGAAGTTATCTGGGGATCAGATTGGGAGAACTGATGTCAATCCGCATAGTTATTGTCGATGATCACGAGATCGTTCGCGAAGGTCTACGCGCCCTCTTTGTGGGGCAGCGCGACTTCGAAGTTGTGGGAGAGGCGAGCAACGGAGATGAGGCAGAAGCAGTTTGCCGGAAATATCGCCCTGACGTCGTGCTTTTGGACTTGAGAATGCCCAAGTCCGGCGGGGCGGACGCGATCACGAAGGTGAAGTCGGCCTGCGCTACCACGAACATCCTTGTCCTCACCTCCTACTTGGAACCTGGATTGGTGAAAGAGATGCTGCGTGCCGGCGCTCTCGGCTTTATGCTGAAGGACGTAGCGAAACACGAATTACTCGAGGCAATCCGGTTCACCGCCGAGGGCAAGCCGGTACTGCACGGAGATGCCCAGAGCCAGCTTGTTACCGAGGTGAGTGGCAAAGGCACGCGATCCCCCATAGATGAGTTGACTGCTCGTGAAGTCGACATTCTGAAGCTCATCGCGAGCGGTCGAAGCAACAAGGAGATTGCGAACGATCTCAGCCTGACCGAGGGGACGGTGAAGGGGTACGTCAGCAATGTGCTCGCAAAGCTGGGCGTGCAAGATCGGACTCAGGCAGCCCTTTTTGCCGTTCGAGAGGGCATTCGCAGCGCCTAAATTCCGATGAACTTGGCTCTGTCTTCCGGTGAAGGCAGGCGGCAAGCATCGAGTTTCCCGAACATACGGTAGCGCGACCGCGCGAAAGTGTCATAGCCCCAATTGCGTAGCGCCCGTGGCACGAAACTCAAAATGGACATATAAAGCTTTGCCACCCCGCCGAGCTTTTTCCCGATCATGATCGCCGCATCAGATTTTTCCAAGACGCGCTCGCTCGCTTCTCCTTGGTCGAGGAGCAAATAGAGGGAATGCAGTTCACCCGGATCCTTCCCATGCTTGGGTAGGAGTTCGGATGCCAAGTCGCTTTGAAGGGGAGCAAATTGGAACTGGTTTTCCCGATCCCGCTTGAGGATGAATTGAACGGTCCGGTCGCAAAACCCGCAAAGCCCGTCGTAAAAAACGATCATCGGAACGCTCTGGCCACTCATTTGTAAGGGGCGCAAAGCGGGTCCCCGATCACGACGTCCTTCCACTTCACCACAGGCGAGGCCATATAGAAACTCTCGGCCAAGTTGAAGCCACTCACGTACCGATCGAACAGGATTTGCGGCCGCGCGAGTGCAAAGGTATAAGGTTCGGAAACATAGCCCTTGACACCGGTCACGCCTTGGGCGACGAGGTCGCCTATCAAGCTTTGCCAGTGTTCTCGTTTGGCGAAAGTAAAAGCCGAAGTGGAGACGAAGGTTTCGCATATCGCGCCCGGCTTGAATTTGATTTTGTTGTAGACATCCCGTTTGTAAGCCGAATCGTTGCTGCCCCAGGATGCATAACCCGCAACCGGCTGTGGTGGGGCCACAAATGCCGGATCAGTGTCCAAAATGACTTTGAAATCTCGGAACGCCAACCTATCTGCAGCTAGCTTCAACAACTGGTTCATGTTTCCGTAGTCGCCAGTAGTCCGATTCCCAGCCATGTCGAAGAAGAATGGGCCAAGTTCCTTCTTCGCTTTTATGGATCGATCCACCAGAGCTTTTGCGTCCGCCACGGTGTAACCATCCAATCGAGTCACCAGATACAAGCCAAATTTGCGGTGGCTGAATGGCTCCTGCTTGTTGAAGTAGGGATTCTGCGAGCGCTCGATTTCGGTGCGGCGTTGGTCCACCGGCAAGCTGGGCAAGTCTCCGCGAAGCGGGGTCCGCTTGAGATCCATCGTTGCGAGAAAACCATCGACGGAGTATCCACCGTCGTTGTCCAAGCGGATGGGAACTCCTTTGGTGAGGACAATGAAGTCAACGCCCGGCGTCTTCGCAAGCCGCTCCCGGATGGGTTTCTCGATGGAAAGCTTGTACTCGTCGGTGGGAACGTTCTCGGTCGTAGCCGTTTTGATTTGAACCACATTGCTCGCCGGGATCTTGCGCTTGGCGACGTAATGATTGGCGACGGCAACGCTTTCCGGGCTGGCGCGGTTAACCACCACCAGCACGCGGGCTGGGCTGCTTAGTGGTGTCCCAAGCAAAAGCAGAATCAGGCTACTTCCAACGAAAGCCACGCGGGGGTTTCCTCTTCTTTCGGGTCTTGATGACGGCTTGTGTGATCTCTTGGTACATCTTGTAGCGAGCGCTAATGCCCTTGCCAATTCCCATCTTTTTCTCTTTATGGTAATTGCTTACGCCACGGATGACGACGCGAAGAACCCGTGCCTTCACTCGCTTCGCTTGATGATTTAGGGCATATTCCACTCCGAAGCGGAGGTCGCTCACATCCGGCGCACCGTCGAAGATGAAGCGCTTCATCGCCCGCTGGCCGCTTATGTAAGGCGCGAACTTTTGTGCGGTGTCGCTCCAGAACTTTCCACCCCGGAATATGCCGATGCAGACTTCGCATTGATCGGTGAGTACGGGCCAAATGATTTGGTCGATATGGTCTCCGGTTAGACCCTGGAGATCGGCATCCACGAAGGCGATGATCTCGGCTGAAGTCTTTTCGACGCCCTTCGCCATCGCCGCTCCCTTGCCGAGATTGATTGGCAATCTGACGACAGTGACGCCGGCGGTCTTTGATGCCACTTCCGCGGTGCGATCGGTGCTGCCATCCGAAACCACGATTATTTCCGTAGCAAGTTTGGATGCAGATGCCGCTCGCAGGACGTTGCCAATGCGATGTTCTTCATCCTTCGCCGGAATAATCACGGCGACCGAACGACTTTTTTGCTCGGCCATTCCTTCTTGTTAGTACACCCGGTATCAGGGAGTTATTTCCCGGCGTTTGGGCCCCCTCCCAACAAGGCTCCACCTTCCAAGCGGGCGCGAATCTTTGCTTCTACTCGGCTCCCGAGCAAATTCCATCTCGCTCCTATCTCACCCATCGGCCCACTAACGGCGGCAATCTTCCGAACATTCACATGCTCCCTCTGAGGCTTCCAGCGCCGCTTGTACGGCTCGTCGCCCCGAAGAAAGTCGAAGTGCTCACGTCCTTCATCGATGGCTCGTTTGACCAGGCTGGCCACAAGCAGGGTGCCCGGAGAAACAGCCTTATGTGCCGGATCGAATCCGGCCTGGTAAAAGTAAACAGAGCTGTTCATGGCCATGCCGTATATGGCTCCAATGGGCGCGCCGTCCAGGCTAAGAATTCCAAGTTGCAGCCAGTTGTTGCGGATGGCAAGCTTCCCCCATGCATGGTGAAATGCTTGTGCGTGGCCGAGAAACGCACCTGGGAGTCCACGCTTCTTCCAGCGCCGCTTGTGTTGGTCGAACAGGATTTCCAATCCTTCATGTAGGTTGGACTCGTCGACGTAATCTATCTTGGCCCGGCCCTCAGCAAAGAGGGATTTTTCAAGCTTCCGGACGTCGTAACGCAGGCTCTTTCCCAGCATAGCGAGAAAAGCATCATATGTCTCAGGAAGGTCCAAAACCAGGCAACGGCCTTGTTCCAGTTCGAATTCTTCGGGCAGCTCAACATTGGATTTATCGTCCCGCAACTGGTGCAGGTCAATCAGGCTGTAGTCTCGTTGGCTGGATAAGTGATCGGCAATCGCCGCGACGGCTTGAGTTTGGAAATCCGGTCTGATAATGGGCTGAAGATAGTCGCTCGGGCCGGTACCAGCTGAGCGGAGCACATACCAGGGTCCAGGGCGGCCCGCAAGGGGGTAGATCATGGCCAGCTCGGATCCCTCAAATCCCGCCAGGATGTAAGGTCTCTTTGTTCTGCCGAAGTGGTCGAACCAAGTCGTTTGCCACTCCCACGTCTGAAAGGGTGTGGCTCTCGGGTCGGCCTGAACCAATTCTTTCCAAGGCTCTCGAAGATTGGTGAAGCATGCGGAGTCTTGGAAAACTTTAATCCGCATATTTGCAGGATACCGTTCACCTTTGCATCAAGAGGGCCCAGTTTTCTGGGCCCACTTGTCGTCGGCAGGATATCGCCTATTCTTGGTTTTGGTTGGTGGGGATTTCAGGATCAAACTCGTCCTGTTGTTGCTGGTGACTTCGATCGGTCCACTCGTTCCAAGTGTTCTCCTCAGACTCCGCAGCCGGGGATTCGTTCTCCCCTCTGCTCCAAGGCGTTGGTTGGCTTTCGCGATTAGATTCCTCGCGCACTTGATCTTCTTCTTTGTTCCAGGGCGACTGCTGGTTCTCACGACTCATTTCTTCACGAGCGCGCTCGTCGCGATCCGCCTGTCGACTCGGGCTTTCTGGGTTCATGCCTCCCTGTTCGGGATCGTTTGGCTGCTGGCCCATGTTGCTGTTCTGTGGGTTCTGATTGGGCTGGTTGCCCGTATTGCCTTGATTCATTGAAAACCTCCGTTTTTCTCTTAGATAGTGGTTGAGCGTTTGAATGCCGACGGACAGGCATAAAAAGGAATAAGAAGAGGCCCGGGGATGTTGAAGGAAATGGAGCATTCCCCGGGCGGTTGAGTCTCGCGGAATGGATTAGCCAACTAGTACGGTGTCGTACGGTGGCTTTTCGAGGTAGCGCATTTTCAAGAACGAAAGTGGATCCGCCTGCCGAATGGACCTGCTACCTCGACTCTAAAACCAAGTCCGGATTTGTGTAGATACCGTCCGTCTGACCTTGATCATCCTGGAAATTGGGGCCAACGCTATAGAGATAGAACTCCATTCCCGCCGCCCGGTATTTGAAGGATTCGCCCGTCAGTGGGTCGGTCCGCAGATCTTTGGTAAAGGCATCCAGGGATCTGGGCGCCATCCGGGCGACTTTGATTTGCCTTCGGATCTCACTAGTGAGGACCAAGAGCCTAGTTCGGGCTACGGTCGCATCGTAGCGGGTGAGAACTGGAGCCAGCGTGGTGAATAGCTGACCTGCATACCGACGCCAGGGACGCTCCTTTTCCACGGGCATATCCTTCAGCGGCTGCCGCTTGATGAGAGGTTTAGTCGACTGCTGGATGTACCAATCCGCCACGATATCCGCCTCCTTGGCAAAGCCTTGGAAATACGCCGGGCGTTTCTCTCGGTCGTTCTTGGCTACTCCCTTCAGATAAGTTGTGGCATCTCGGACTGGAGTTCCGAACTGGGTGTCGATGGTGGCAAAATCACCTTTGGCATAGGCGTCTTGGATCCACTGCACACCTTGCAGAAAGTTTAGGCGCTCGTTCCGCACGATTGTCTCGAATGCCGGTAAGGAGTCGAGTGCTCGCTTC
>JAFAFM010000178.1 GCA_023423495.1 Armatimonadota bacterium | reverse complement strand
GTGCGAAGCCATGGCATTTGACGGCCTCGACAAGCTGATCGTGACCAATGAGCAGGGTGAGATCTTCTCCCTCAAGCTTTCCCAAATTCCGCCCTTTAAAGGAGTGTTGTAGTCCGTCGTCGGTGTTGGTGGGCGGGCACCGCAAAGGTTACGGCATACTGCGTCCCGATCTCGCAGCCCCGGGTTCGGGCTAACGACTTGTAGTACTCCAAATAGGGAAACGTCGAGATGCCACCGCGAAACAGTTCGTAGGCTCTCATCGCCCGTTCGTACGTTTCGATGTCCTCCTCGGTAACCTCCAAGAACACTTCTGGCGCGTATCCACGTTGATCCTCCCAATTCTCTCCGTGCAGGTAGCGGTAGCAGGCGTGGTTGGGCAAGGCACGCTCGAAGGCAGGGAGTGCGGCATAAAAGATGGCGTCGGGCAGATTTTCCGCCGCAGCCGTATGATCCTTGTGCATGCTGCCGGGCCAGTGGGTGATGATCAGTCTAGGCTTGGCCTCCCGAATGACATCACAGATTTGAAACTTCACGTCATTATCGACCGGCAACTCGCCATCTTTGTAATCGAGAATCCAAATCTCCGCGCCCAACAGCTCCGCGCACTTGGGAGCTTCCTCCCGCTTCTGCCGGGCATAAGCTTCGGGTGAGATTTGCTTGTGCCCCTTTTCGCCTGGAGTCAGGTGCAGCATGCCGATCGTATTGCCCTGGCGTTTGTGCGCGGCCAAGGCGATGCCCCAAGCGATCTCGTCTCCCATGTGAGCGCCAATAGCGAGGATGTCAACCGGCATGCCTCAGTTTAGTTCCTTCTTCAAGAGCGCGAAGCGCCGCACGACTTTGAATCCCGCGGCGTTGTACAAGCGTTGGGCCGTTTTATCATCCGACCACAAGAACCAGGCCGTTCGAAAGCCGAGGTCTCGTTGGGCCCGCAACGTACGGTACGTCAAGACTTGCCCAATGCCGCGGCCCCGTTGGTCGGGGTCGACCCCGATCGGTCCAAATCGCTCCGCATCGAAATGAGAGAACCCTAGCACCACGGGTTCCCGGCCCCGATTGTCGAGTGCGATCTGCAGTCTGGAGGACGGAGCGCCATCGAGGATTTTCAGCGCAGTCTCCCGACATACCCGCACCCAATCTCCGCGAAACACCCTCTCGGCGAACTCAATCAGCGGTCGGATTAGCGCGGGAGTGAAGTCAGTGTAGGCCACCCCTTCTTCTCGGTGTTGAAGTTCCCGCTGAATCACCCAGTCGGGAGTTTGCAGGTTCCACAGAGCGGCTTCCATAGCGATCGGGCGGTAAACCTCCTCATAGCCCCGACTCTTCAAGAACGCCAATCCTGGAGCATAGGCTTCCACATCGACCCCCGGCGCGAAGTAGCCTGGGGCGTAGGCCGAAACCGAGATGGACTTGCACCCTTTGCCCTTCAAATATGCTTGCGCCCGAGAAAGCAGGGCGGTTCCCACACCCTTACCGCGAGTACCTTCTCGAACTCCAAACAAGGTGATGTAGCCTCGGTCGGAGTCATCCACCGCATTCTCCAACGGCATTTCCCGGGAGAGGGCCAAGATGTAGCCGACAGGCTCGCCATCTAGCCGAGCGAGCAAGGAGCCTTCAGATCGGAAGTTGGGATCCAGCAAGACTTGACGGGCAAACTTGTTTTTGCCGATAGCTTCTACGGGCATCGCCTCCTGCAGGATGGAGACGGCGTGCTTGTGGAAGGAGCAGGGCTGGATATCCAGAGCCATCCCCTGCATTTTAGATACTTCGCATCCATTTTCAGCCAAAATCCGTCCTGATGTCGATGACAAAGCCAATTGTCGCTGCTTGCTTTCTTTGTTTCTCCCCCTTCGCACTCGCAGACCCCAAACTCCCGAACATCTTCGGGGACAACATGGTTCTCCAAGCGGGAACCAAGGTGCCCATTTGGGGGACCGCCGATCCTTTTGAGCGGGTCGACATCACGGTCGCCGGCAATCATCGCACCATTTACGCGAGCAAAGACGGCTATTGGGAAGTCGAGCTTCGGAACCTCGCGGCGGGAGGACCCTACACCCTCACCGTTGCTGGAAAGGCAACGCGGGAATTCACGAACGTGCTCGTGGGAGAGGTGTGGTTGGCCAGCGGACAAAGCAATATGGAATGGTCATGGAACCACTTTGCCTCCAACAAAAGACCAGAAGTGGGCGAAGCGGATTTCCCGGAGATCCGCCTGTTCCAAGTCACGAAAAAGGCAAGCGGGGAACCGGTGAAAGACGTGGAGGGCAAATGGGTTGTATGCAATCCCGACTCCATGAAGGGCTTCTCATTAGTCGGGTTCCACTTCGCCCGAGCTCTGCACAGAAGCCTCAAGCAACCGGTCGGCATCATTGGAAGCTATTGGGGAGGCACACCCGCCGAAGCTTGGACGCGCATGTCGGCGCTGGAATCCATGCCCGAAACCAAGCCGATGGCCGATCACTACCGGGCCATTGCCCAAAACTACGAACAAGCATTGGCCGACTACCAGCGCAAGCTCGCTGAATGGACGGCTCGCGCGAGGTTCACCGACGCCGGGAATAAAGGCTTTGGGGAAGGCTTCGCGCTTTCCAATTTCGACGACATCACCTGGCCGCAGGTCAAGCTTCCCGGACACCTGGAAAGGATGGGCAAGCCCGACCTGGATATTGATGGCGCGGTTTGGTTCCGACGTAAGGTCGACATTCCGGCAGATTGGGCGGGCCGAGACCTCAAAATCGAACTTGGACCGATCGATGATGCCGATGTGACCTATTTCAACGGCGTCCAAGTAGGCGAAACCGCCCTGACCGTGGCCGATTCCTGGATGCGCCCTCGAAGCTACATTGTTCCCGCCAAGTACGTCATGGCAGGAAGTGCGATGATCGCCGTACGGATTTTCGACACGACCGGCGCAGGCGGACTTTACCAGGGGCCGATGAGCCTCGCACCGGTGGGGATTGCCTCGAATCCGATGGACATCTCGGGCATGTGGAAGTACCACATCGAAGCCGGCCGCCCGACCCTGCCGCGGAGCTTCTGGAATACCCAGCCTCAGCAACCGTATGGTCCGGGCAGCGCCGTCGCCCCCACCAATCTCTGGAACGGCATGATTCATCCCCTGATTCCGTTTGCCATCAAGGGTGCAATTTGGTATCAGGGCGAATCCAACGCCGGGCGCGCGTATCAGTACCGTTCGCTCTTTCCCGGAATGATCAAGGACTGGCGGATGGCTTGGGCCCGGCCCGATTTTCCCTTTTACTTCGTGCAGCTTGCCAACTTCATGGCCCGTGACGCGGAGCCCGTGGAGAGTGAATGGGCGGAGCTTCGCGAAGCGCAGACGATGACGCTTAGGCTGAAAAACACTGGCATGGCGGTGGCCATCGATGTTGGCGAGGCAGGGGACATTCACCCCGTGAACAAGCTCGCCGTCGGGGAGCGGCTGGCCCGCCTAGCTCTGAACCGAGATTACGGGATAAAAGACATCGTCCCTTCTGGCCCGATGTATCGCTCGATGCAAGTGGAGCAGGGAAGAGTGATCTTGGACTTTGATTTTGCCGACATGGGCCTTGCGACCACTTCTGGCAAAGCGCTTAAGGGATTTGCTATCGCGGGCGCGGACCGTAAGTTCGTCTGGGCGGACGCAAAGATTGTCGGCTCTCAGGTGGTGGTGTCTTCACCGATGGTGAAGGGGCCCGTGGCGGTTCGGTACGGCTGGGCGAACAACCCGGAAGTCAATCTGATCAACAAGTCAGGCTTGCCCGCTTCACCTTTCCGCACGGACACTTGGCCCGGCCTCACCGTCGACCGGCGGTAGCCAGAAATTCTGCACCATAGTTCGCTTCTCGCTCTTAGGGCGCTTCCGAGCAATATTAGTGGAGATGGATTTGGTTCGCGAACAAGCGCCCTGCTATTTCATGCTGACCAGGGGCAGGCTGACTACAAAACTACTGCCCTTGCCTTCGCCTTCGCTTGCGGCAGTCACGTGGCCACCATGCATCTCGACAAGACGCTTAACTAGGGCTAAGCCAATTCCCAGACCGCCCTCGGTTCCCTTTGCTCTTCCGCGAACTTGCGTAAACATTTCGAAGACTTCTTCCAGCATTCCTTCGGGAATACCAATGCCTTGATCTGACACGGATACATAAGCATTTGAGCCTTTGTGATAGGCTTTGATGGCGATTCGGCTACCGGCGGGCGAATATTTAGAAGCATTTGTTAACAGGTTTCCAAAGATCTGCACGAGGCGCACTGGATCCGCATGCACGGCAAGGACATCTGGCCCCATGAAGACATCGAGTTCTTGCTCGTTTAAGTCTAAAAGTCTTTGCACGGAATCGATTGCATGCTCGACAGCTTCCCGAACATCCATGTGCTCCCTTCTTAACTCTAACTTATCTCTTGTGATGCGACTGATATCCAAAAGGTCGTCCACGAGGCGAACCATTTGTTTGAGTTGCCGATCCATGGTAACCGTCGCGTAACCCACGGA
>JAFAFM010000117.1 GCA_023423495.1 Armatimonadota bacterium | reverse complement strand
ATGATCAGTTTTCCGTCAGGCGGACCGTACTTGCCCGGCAACGTTGCAAGCTCCTCTTCAAAGTTTTGGAAGCACAGATCCAAGCCAGTTTCGTGCTCGTAAGCGCGGAAGAGCGACCGGATGTCTTCGAGGTCTTGCTGGCTCTCGGCCCTGGTGATCGTATAGGGCGCTGTCGTCATTTTCAGGCTCCAATATGCTACACTTAATCCAAACAAGGCGCCTAAAGGTGGCTTAATGCCGCCTTTTTTTGTACCGCCATAAGGAGAAGACGCGATGGATATCATGCAACAGCTGCAACAGATCGCCCAGGAAAGGGACATCGCCGTCGAGGAACTAGTCCAGCAAATCGAAGCCGCACTTGCAGCAGCCTACAAGAATTTCATCAACGTTCCCCACGATGTAAAAGTGGAAGTCCACGTGAAGCTGGACCCGGTCAAGGGGTGGTCGGCGACAGTGGGCAAAGAAGTCGTCGCCTTCGTGATGGAGCCAGCCTATCAAATCAGCCTCATCGACGCGAGGAAGAAACGTCCCGATGTTGAAGTGGGTGATTTTGTGGAAATGGATGTCGACCCGAATCGCTTCGGGCGCATTGCGGCAACCGTCTTCAAACAGGTTTTGAGTCAGAAACTTCGAGAGGCTGAGACCAAGCAGATTCACGACGTCTTCAATGAGAAGATGGGCGACGTCGTCCCCGGTGTGGTATCGCGCCGAGAGGGCTCGAGCATTTACGTTCAGGTGAACAAGATCGAATGTGAATTGCCGAAGCGCGAACAGGTTCCTACTGAGCCCTACCGGCAAAACGACCGCATGCGGGTGTACGTATTAAGAGTGGATGACAGCACCAAGCGGTTGCGAGTCATCGTGAGCCGGACTCATCCGAACTTGCTCCGAAAGCTGTTCGAACTTGAAGTCCCGGAGATCTCTCAGGAGATCGTGGTCATCAAGAGCGTGGCTCGTGAACCCGGGCAACGAAGCAAGATTGCGGTTCTCAGCACCGACGAACGTGTAGACGCGGTCGGAAGTTGTGTGGGACCGAGAGGCTCGCGCGTCCAGGCAATTGTCGACGAACTCTACGACGAGAAGATCGACATCGTACCATTCAGCGATGATCCGTACGCGTATATCACCAACGCCTTGAGCCCGGCTAAGGTCAACTCCATCAAACTGAATGAGGAGGAGCGAAGCGCCTATGTGGTAGTTCCGGATACTCAGCTTTCGCTTGCCATCGGTAAGGGTGGACAAAACGTAAGGTTGGCCGCTCGGCTAACAGATTGGAAGATCGACATCCGGAGCGAAAGCCAGGCGGCTGGTGAAGGGAAGTAATGTCGGCTTTGGGGCGCAAGGCCCGAGGCACTGGGAATGAGCGGGCCGGAACGGACATGTATCGGATGTAGGCGCAAAGGCGAGCAGCAGTCTTTTCTTCGCGTCTCCCGAGGCCCCGGGGGGCGCGTCGTTATTTGTGCCGACAGTGCCGTCGGAAGAAGCGCATATTTTTGCCGCAACGAGGCTTGTATCGAGTCAGGGCTGGCAAAGGAAAAGTTAGAAAGGGCATTGCGAATATCCGTCAATAAAGCCCAAAAGGAAGATCTTAAAAAAGAACTAGTATGCAAACTGAGGTAAAGAAGAAAGACATGAGCGTGGCTATCGCGGAAATCGCAAAAGAGTTCGAGGTCGTTCCAGGCGTCGTCTATGGCGTCCTGAACGATCTGGGGCTAACCCACGACGGCACCACGTTCGAGGCCGACAACGAAACCATCGACCTTATCAAGGAATCTCTCATCGAGCATGTGGGTTCGAAAGAGATTACGTTGGCGCCCGGCCGCACACCCCGAGACATCGCAACCGCAATCGGCGTCGCCCAGCCTGAGATCCAGAAGGCCCTCATGATGAAGATGAAGGTCATGGCCACGCTAACGACCACTTTGAAGGACGACGTTGCGGAGAAGCTGGCAGAGAGTTACGGCTACACCATCCAGTGGGCAGACGCGCCCAAGCCTAAGCCCGCGGCAAAACCTGCTGGCGGTGCTAAGAAGGGCGGCGCCCAAACCCGACCTCCCGTTGTCACGATCATGGGGCACGTCGACCACGGCAAAACGTCGCTTCTGGACTACATCCGTAAGGAGAATGTTGCTTCCCAAGAGCACGGCGGGATCACGCAGCACATCGGCGCGTATCAGGTTCAACTCCCGGAGGGCGCTATCACATTTTTGGACACCCCCGGTCACGCGGCCTTCACGGCAATGCGAGCTCGCGGAGCCCAGGTTACGGACATTGCGATTCTTGTCGTTGCTGCGGATGACGGCATCATGCCGCAAACGAAGGAAGCCATTCAGCACATCAAAAACGCTGATGTTCCGATGATCGTGGCGATGAACAAGATCGACCGGCCCGAGGCGAATGCCGAGCGGGTCATGCAGCAGCTAACCGAATTTGAGGTCATCCCTGAAGCCTACGGTGGACAGGTTATGACTGTGCCCGTCTCCGCTGTGACTGGCGAGGGCGTCCCCTCCTTGCTGGAAGGAATTCTGCTTCAGGCTGAAGTCATGGAGCTTAAGGCCGATCCCAAGGGCGAACTGCAGGGCTCAGTGGTGGAAGCCAAGCTCGAAAAGGGTCGCGGCCCGGTGGCGACGATCCTGGTTCAAGAAGGCACCCTGAAGTTCGGCGACTCTATCGTCGTGGGAAGCACCTTTGGCCGCATCAAGGCGATGACCGACTAACGCGGCGAGAAGGTGAACGAGGCTGGACCGAGCACACCGGTGGAGATCCTCGGTCTGAACGAAGTTCCGCAAGCCGGCGATCGGGTGGAGTACGCGGAGGATGAAAGGAGTGCGCGAGAAGTCGCGACGAGCCGCGTCCAAGAGGACCGCGCTAAGAATTTGGTGGTCAAGAGCCGAGGAATGACCCTGAGCGAGCTACGCAAGAAGCTCGACGAAGAAGAACTCAAGGAACTCAACCTGGTGATCAAAGCCGACGTTCAGGGTTCGGTTGAGGCTGTGCGCGGCATGCTCGAGAAGGTTCGGAATGAAGAGGTTGAAGCCAAGATTATCTTGAGCGGCGTCGGCCAGATCACCGAATCGGACATCCTGCTTGCCAATGCGGCGAATGCAATTGTGGTCGGGTTCAACGTCAAGCCGGAGGGTAAGGCCAAGCAAGAGGCAGAACGGCAAAAGGTTGAAATCCGAACTTATTCGATCATTTACGAATTGATCGAGGACATTGAAGCCGCTGTTAAGGGCATGCTGCAGCCGAAGTTTGAGGAGCAGCACCTTGGAGAGGTTGAGATCCGAGTTCGATTCCAGTTCGGCCGTAAGGGAATCATTGCTGGTTCCTATGTAACCGAAGGCAAGGTTACGCGAAATGCCCTATGCCGCGTCAGAAGGGGTGGGGAGCAGGTGTACGAAGGACGTATAGCCACCCTCAAGCACCTCAAGGATGACGTCCGCGAGGTCACGATGGGAATGGAGTGCGGTATCACCTTTGAGAACTGGGAAGGCTTCCAAGAGGGCGATAAGGTCGAAGCTTTCGAGATGGTCCAGATCAACGCGTAATCCCGCGTAAACAGTCTAAAGGGGATATCTCTTAGGAGAACTTGAAGATATGCGCACGTCTGACTGGGACGCCAAGCTATATGACAACGCCGCAAGCTTTGTAACGTCTTACGGCTCGGCCCTGATAGACCTACTCGACCCCAAACCAGGCGAGCGCATATTGGATGTCGGCTGCGGGACTGGGCATTTGACACACAGCTTACGGGAACGGGGCGCCAAGGTCGTTGGGATCGATTCGAGCCCGAACATGATCCAGCAGGCTCGCGCTCAGTATCCTGACTTGGAGTTTGTCCAGGCTGACGCTAGTGCCTTTACGTTCAAAGAGCCGTTTGACGCGGTGTTTTCCAACGCGGCGCTGCACTGGGTGACAGATGCTGAATCGGCGGTCTCTTGTATGAGCCATGCGCTGCGTCCAGGCGGCCGATTTGTGATCGAGATGGGCGGAAAAGGCAACATTCAGCAGTTGATATCCGCGCTCTTTAAGGCGTTGGAGAAGTTCGATTGCTATGACGCAACGCACCGCTGGTTCTTTCCATCGATTGGCGAATACACCAGTATGTTGGAACGGCACCGCTTGGAACCGACAGCCGCGCTCTTGTTTGACCGTCCAACCAAGTTGGAAGGTGACAGCGCCATCGTGGATTGGTTCACGATCTTTGGTGAGGCGATCCAAGCCAACGTGGATGAAAAGTGCTTCGAAGAAGCAGTTGAGATTGCTCAATCCAACCTGGAACCGACCCTTAAAAGAGGCGGCATTTGGTATGCCGATTACCGTCGACTCCGTGTCGTCGCCCGGAAGCTTTAGCGCTTAAACGTTGGCTTTTAGTCCTTCGAGGACTCGGCGAATATTCCAATCGTTGTTTTCAAGAAGATCGTAGGCTTCGTCAAACGTGACTGGCGCAAGTTCTTTCACGATCCGAGCGCACCGCTCTTTGAGCTTGTGGTTCTTAGCCCGGACGTCCACCATGAGGTTTTCGATCACCTTGCCTGCTCGCACCATTGCGCCCGTGCTAATCCGGTTCAAGACCAGCTTTTGTGCCGTTCCGGCTTTTAATCGGGTGGATCCGGTAAGCACTTCAGGGCCTGTATCTAGCAGGATTGGATGATCCGCGAACTCGAGCAATGGGGTGTTCTTGTTGTTGGCGATGCCACAGGTCCAAATGCCCTTTTGCTTCGCGTGCCGGATGCCACCGAGCACAAACGGAGTTGTGCCGCTGGCGGCCAAGCCGATGACCACGTCGCGTGTATCGACTCGGAGTTCGTTCAGGGCGATAACGGCCTGGTGCGGGTCATCTTCAGCGTCCTCGACGGCTTTGGAACTGGCTTGAACTCCACCCGAGACCAGCGAGACAAACCGGTCCGACTCGATCCCAAACGTGGGAGGCATCTCGGCGGCGTCGGTAGTGGCTATCCTGCCACTCGTGCCTGAACCCAGGTAAATCACTCTGCCGCCCCGGATGTATGCTTCGGCGACTCGGTCGATAGCGATCGCTATGGAATCCTCTGCCGCCTGCATAGCACGAAGAACGATCAATTCCTCCTCATTCATGAGGCGTACGATTTCGATCGACGACATCTTGTCGAGGCCATAAGACCTCGGGTTTCGGGATTCAGTTGACATGGGCCATTTCCTTGGCAAGCATCACCGCGCCATACACGGGCGGTTTAACAATCCGTTGGACTTCTAAATTAATTCTTGGCATTTTTTCGCGAAGACTTTTGGTAAAAGAGTCACGGAACTGCGGGGCATTTTGCCAGAGGCCGCCAGCCAAAGTGATGTGCAAAGCGGGTTCGGCGGCAAAAAAGCGATTCCTATGCTTTACGACCACTTCTGCCAGTCGATCCATTTGAATCGCAATTGATTCTAGGGCATAAGGCCGCCCTTCCTTGGCATCTTGGGAGAGAGCTTTGGCCAGTTTTGCCAGCGTCGCCGGGGGCGAGCTGGTTTGGTAGAGCTTGCTGATAATGGCGCCTTCAACCAGACTGTCGAACTGCTTCAGCACAGCATCCTTGAGGGTGGGACTGGCCTCCGTAGGTTGGTTAAGGTAGCTCAGCAGCGCGTCCCGCCCAAATTGGAATCCTGAGCCTTCGTCGCCGAGCATGTATCCACGTCCGCCGCTTTTCACCATCCTCCCATCAACCCTCGAACAGACCAGAGAACCAGTTCCCGCTATAACGCACACATCGGTACCAGACTCACTGGCTGAAAAGGCGGCGGCATAGTCTGGTTCAGCATCGACCCTCGCACTGGGAAAGATGGAGGACAGGAAAGACTTTGCTCGTTCTCGATCATCCTCAGTCATTAGTCCGGCAAAACAGCCACAGATGTAGTCCGCATCGGGGCATTCCCGAGTGGCTTGGGCGAGGTTTGAACGGAGGCGTCGTTCAGGTGTTGAGACCAGGTTAGCGGACCCTGCCTGTCCCTGATGGACTATCTGGCCGTTATGGTCCAACGCCATAGCTCGCGAGGATGAGCCACCACAATCGAGCCCGAGAAAAATCGGCATGGAAACACTAGGGTTATACCCGGGGTGCGGTTCAGGTCCCGAGGCTTCGGGGGTGGGGGATCGGAGCAGGAGCGTGGGAGGCACGGTCTCAAGCAAAATGGAAACTTGGAAACACAAAAGCAACGGAAGATATTGATCACGGGAGCGAGCAGCGGGATCGGACATGCGACCTCGGTCGCTCTAGCTGGCCCGGAAATCTCGCTTCACCTTGTGGGCAGAGATAGAAGTCGCTTAGGAGCTGTTGCCGAGGCTTGCGAGTCGAAGGGTAGCCCAGTGTGTGTGCACGTTGCAGACCTAACATCCGACGATATCAACGATGTCTTATCCGAGTTTTCCGCCGATTCCGGATACCCGGTCGTGATTCAATCGGCCGGGGTTGGCGACTTCGCTGCCTTTGCTGACCTTGCGTGGTCCTCAATCGAGGAACAGTTGCAGGTGAACTACCTGGTCCCGGCGCGAATCATCCACCAGCTCCTGCCGCACATCTTGTCGCAGGGCGGGGGCCAAGTCATAAACGTGTTAAGCATGGTTTGTGAGAATGTTTTGCCGGGAGCAGCAGCCTATGCAGCTTCCAAGGCTGCCCTCCAGATGCTGGGAAAGGTCTTGGCGAAGGAGTATCGTGCACAAGGATTACGAGTCACCAACCTTCTTCCGGGCGCTGTCTACACGCCAATCTGGGCGGGATCCTCGATGGATTCGCGGCGGGAGGAAATGATTCCCGCCGAAGACATGGCGCGTGTTATCGCCGACTTGGTGAAGTCCCCGCAGACCTACAACGTAGATGAACTGCTCGTAATGCCTCCCGGTGGGGTGTTGTAAGATATGGTTAAGTTCGGCCGAAAAACTCAGTAAATTGAGCCATTTTCTAGCGCCGAATCGTCTGAATCGCTAAGGACATGATTTCAAACGGGACAGCCCGAACGGGATATCTTGTGCAGCCGCCCGCCTGGGGGGAATCGATGATACGCTCGATTGCCAAAGGCGCTGAGGCTCGCACATGCCTGTGCGAGCCTCTTTTGTTTTAGGTGTCCGTAATTAGAGAACAGGAGCAAAGTCGAGTGGCCAGCCACGAAGTTTTAGTTTTGAATAGCAATTACGAACCGCTGAACGTTTGCAATATGCGGCGAGCGATCGCTCTGATGCTTCTTGGCAAAGTTGAGGTGGTGCAGCAGCGAGAGCACCCGCTAGAGACGATCCGGGGCACCCACACTGCGCCCTCGGTCTTGAAGATGCGCTACCAGGTGCGTCGGCCCATGCCTCAGCTCCGGCTCTCCCGACATTCGATTCTGGCTCGGGACAATTACACCTGCCAGTACTGCAGTTCAAAGAAGGATCTTACGATCGACCACGTGATTCCTCGCTGGGCAGGGGGTCCGCATACATGGGACAACTTGGTTGCCTGTTGCCGACGCTGCAACCTGAAGAAGGGCGACAAGACGCCAACCCAGGCGAACATGAAGCTCGCGAGAAAGCCGAAGCGCCCGCACTTTATTCCTTACCTCTCGCTCCCACTCTATTTGAAAGCGCAGGGCAGGGAAGATTGGCGTATGTACTTGCCATTCTTCGAAGAATTCTCAATGGAACCTACGTCGAACTAGGCTGCGGACCCAGTATCATCCGGGCATGGGCGAATTGGAATACGGCGTCGCATCATCCTGTGCGATCGGGTTGAATACTCGGCTGACTCCGGAGCAAAGCGAACAGTTCCAAGGCCCTCGGACCATCCGCCGCTTGCTGGCCACGGCGACAACAATTGCGGTCGTCGGCTTGTCAACAGAAAGCACCAAAGCCAGCAATATGGTGGCCAGCTACCTTCAAGACGAGGGGTATCGAATTATCCCGGTAAATCCCAGAGCGACGGAGATCCTCGGCGAGGAGTGCTATCCCGATCTATTGAGCATTCCGGAAAAGGTTGATATCGTCGATATCTTCCGGCCCGCTTCGGAAGTTGCCGGAATCGTCGACCAAGCGATCCAGATCGGCGCGAGAGCGGTTTGGATGCAGCTTCGCATTATTGACCTTGCCGCCGCTCAGAAGGCCAAAGACGCGGGCCTCGAAGCCATCGTCGATAAGTGCATCAAGATGGAGCACGGCAGGTTCGGCGGACGACTGCACTGGGCCGGAATGAACACGGAAGTTATTTCAGCGAGGCGTCGGAAGGCTAGCTAACCGCGGGCGACCAAGCCTGGTACTCGATCAAGACCTGGTCGAGAATGTCGAACCCGACCGGCTTGACGAGGTGCTTATCAAACCCAGCCTCAGCACTTCTTTGCCGATCCTGATCCTGCCCCCAGCCGGTCAATGCGACCAGCATGATGTTGCGTCCAAACTCTTTGTTTCGAAGCTGACGGGCGGTCTCAAACCCGTCCATTTCGGGCATTCCGATGTCCATGAAAACGATGTCCGGCTTCAGAGTCTCGCATAGTTCCAAAGCGGAATATCCGTCGTAAACGGCCGTCGAGTCGTGACCTAGGTGCTTCAGAAGGCGCGCCAAGGTGTCGGCGGCATCCTTGTTGTCGTCTACAACCAAGATTCGGCGCTTATCGCTCTGAGATTCTTGGGGAGCCGACATATCGACTCCTATTCTAACAGCCGCCTGCTCCTTTCGTGGAATTCGAACTGTAAATTCCGCTCCGCAGTTGAGGCCGTTGCTTTTGACCTCGATGGTTCCATGATGCTTTTCCACGATGTTTTTAACTAAAGTAAGCCCAATTCCAAGTCCGGCATGGGATCGGTTGAGGGTTCGATTTGCTTGATAAAAGGGTTGAAACAGATGATCGATTTCACTAGGTTCGATGCCCACGCCGTTGTCCCGCACCAAAAAGATGACTTCATCTTCCTTTCCAGCCACATCGATATGGATTTCACCACCCTCCGGGGTGTATTTGTTTGCGTTGTTGATCAGGTTTGACAGAACCTGTAGGAGCCGAACACCATCGCCCTGGATGAGCACCGCCTCCTGAGGACGCGTAATGCTCAGCTTCTGGTTGCTGCCTTCGATGAGGCTTGAAGTCGATTCCAAAGCATTATCCAAGAGGCGGTTCACATCCACCACCTCTGAAACCATTTCCAACTTGTTCCGAGTGATGCGACTCACGTCCATCAGGTCGTTAATGAGTCGCGTCAGCTGATTCAGCTGCCGCTCGCAAGTTTCGGCAATCGAAGCGATGGTAGGTTCGTTGGTGTTCAGGCGTTTGAGGAGTTCCAGGCTGCTTTGCATCGGGGCCAAAGGATTTCGAAGCTCATGCGCCAGCATCGCCAAGAACTCATTCTTCCGGACGTCAGTTTCCTTGAGCGCCTTTTCGTTCGCCCTCAGTT
>JAFAFM010000096.1 GCA_023423495.1 Armatimonadota bacterium | reverse complement strand
ACCGATAACCTCGGCGCTCCGTACTTCTTCCAAAGTGCGTAAGGACGTCCGCATAAAATCAGCCGCGATTCGACCGAAGTGCCGGTACACCTCCGTTGCAGTTTGTTCTCGCCTTTCCGTGGTCCATTCTGGAAAAGCCAACTCCAGATTCGCCAGAGTTCTTACTCGGTGCTTCTTGTCGAGCCGGTAAAGGATCATCGCCAAGCGTTCACCGCGCTTCTCAGCGTCGGCGAGTGAACCTTTCAAAAAGGCTCGTTGGCCGAACTGGAAAGCCACCGTGCCGGCTTTATCGAGAATGATGCGCTTTTTGGATGGCATGAAGCTTGTCGCGGAGCCATACCCGAAATGGCTCGGCTGGTTCGATTATGACGTTGTAATCCAAGATCAAGAACTTCCGCTGTGAAACATCGGACCGGTTTTGGAGCTTCACCCAGTCCTTCTGGGTGATTAACACCGGAACATGTTTGGGTAGGTCCGACACCAAATTTGGCTCCGCAAGGGGATCATGGTCCGGCCGAAAATGTGTCGAAACGACTTCGATTCCTAAATTACGCACCGAATCCAAAACGCGCCCAGGATTTCCAAGAGCACATAGCAGGGCTGCCTCCTTAGGGAAAGGCTCCTCTGCGCCTTGAACATTGCGAACCCGCAACGGCTGCTCGACTACCTTGTAGTTTCCCGGCAGGACCAGATCTGCTCGCGATCGATTCCAACGTGGCTCACGGTACGGCCCGGCTGGCAAGCACATTCTATTCATTGGCCTTTCTGGGTCCAATACAATGCTCAGATCTTTCTTGAGCGGTAAGTGCTGAAAGCCGTCATCCAGCAAAAGCACGGCTTTCGGAAACTCTTGTGCACAAAGCTCAGCGGCCAGTACCCGACGCCTCCCCACAATGATCGGAAGATTAGGAAACCGAGTGCGTAGAAGCGCCGGTTCATCCCCCCATTCACGGGCATCCAGAGGGCCCGACGGTGCCACCGCAGCCGCTTCCGCCCGTGGACTTCCGTAACCGCTCGCCGAGATCACAACTTCAAACTCAAGCTGCCGCAGAACCTCTACGAGGTGCGCCACGACGGGCGTCTTGCCTACTCCGCCGGAAACCAGATTCCCGACACACAGAACTGGTGAATGAGGATGCTTGGCCCGCTTAAGACCAGTCCGATAGACCGCGAGATAGCACTCCCACCCCACTGCATACAATAGCGAAAGCGGGCTGAGCAGAACTCGCGCAACCTTGGGCAGGATTGATGGACCTTCCCAAAGCTCGGACGGATGCATGCGCAGATTATGACTACCTGAATCTGAGGGCGATTCGATCCGGGTGGTCCGAGTCGAATTCCGGAGGATCCACCTTTTCCAAAATGGCCTCGAATCCTCGGCTGATGATTGTGCCGTAAGTTCCAAACCCCAGTTCGAACGTCCCCTTCATTTTCCCCTGAAAGTGGGTGATCTCGAATCCCATCAAGTAGGATTCCCCGCAATCCAAGTTCATCTCCTCGACGTCCTCCCACTTCAGCCGGATCCTGACCGCCAACTCTTTGTCCGTATCTTGATCCTCGACACGATCGGAATAATCCACCACCATTTCAACGTTTCTCGTCGCTGCTTCTACCACGATCTCACGCAAGCGGGCGTCGTGAAAGGTCGGATAATAGCCGAAGAGCTGCCGTAACAAGCCTCCGTGGGTGGTTTCCGCCCAAACCGCGTCGTGATCAGACACCCTTGGAGAATACTGATTCCATGGCGACTCTGTTCACAAAGATCATTAATCGAGAGATACCTGCGGATATCGTTTACGAAAATGAGCACGTCGTGGCCTTCCGCGACTTGAACCCCCAGGCGCCCACCCACATCCTCATCGTGCCTCGGCAGGAAATAGCAGGCGTCGCTACCGTGCCTGACTCGGGTGACCATTTGCACCTGATCAACGCCGCAAAAGAGATTGCCGTCGCGGAAGGGCTAATGAGCGGCTACCGCTTGGTGATCAATCAGGGCGAGGATGCCGGCCAGTCTGTCGACCATCTTCATATGCACCTGCTCGGCGGTCGAAAGTTAGAATGGCCGCCCGGTTAAGTTGTCGGTCTTCAAACGTTTGTTGTCATCTTATTTGAACCCGGCAACGAAGTTACATCGCACGACAAAATGGCCGTATGCATACGCATCCTGACTTCCTCCCGACCGGACAGCCGACGGTCGGCCATCGCCGTTCCTATGGCGAACTGCCTCTAGATAAACGGTTCGGCGTGGGGGTAGTCGGGTTGCATGAGGGACACACATTGCTCGTTTCCCTCCGAGCGTCGGGACTCTGCCGGGCGGTGGCGGGATGCGATCTTTCCGAGCAGAAGCGGCTAGAGGCTTTGAATGCGGCCCCACACCTCTTTGTCTCCGAATCTTACGAAGAGCTACTTGAGCGTCCCGACGTAAACATCGTGGCGATTTACACGCCGGACAACTTTCACGCCGAGCACATCGAGAAGGCGTTTGAGGCGGGCAAGCATGTGATTTGCACCAAGCCGCTCATCAATGACCCAGCAGACGCGAACCGACTACGAGACGCCGCCGAGCGGAGCGGAAAACGCCTTCAAGTTGGTCAATCCACCCGCTTCTATGAGCCCTTTCAACGGCAACGCGAAATGTTTGAGGCGGGGCATTTTGGTGAAGTCGAGGTTTTGGATGCCCACTACAACCACCGAATGGATTGGTATTACACCAAGTCACCCTGGACGGTTGCCGACACGCACTGGGCGTACCTGGGTCTAAGCCATCCGGTTGACTTGGTCCGGTGGTATTTGGGACCGATCCGCCAAGTCCAAGCTGTCGGTACGATTACGAGCTTAGGAGCAGCTTATGGGGCCAAAACTCCGGATGCAATCTGTGTCAATTTGGTGGCCGAATCCGGGAGAATCGCTCGAGTCCTTGGCAACTACGGATTTCATGAACTTCCCCGGGCACGCTCAATCATCGAATGCTTTCTCATGGGATCCAAAGGCTCATCCCTTGCGCGCTATCCCGACCTCCGCTACACCTACCACGATTCCAATGGCGTCGAGGTGGAAGAAGATTTCCACCATGCAATGTCGGGCTACTACTTCCGGCACGAGCTCAAAGGGATGCATTACGGCGAGTTCTGCAACTATACAGACTACTTTGCTTCCAAGTTGTTAAGCGGTGAACCCAACTCACCAGACCTGGTGGAAGGCTTGGAGACCGTGCTTACAATGCGCGCGGTAGTCGAGTCCCTGGAGACAGGGCAGGTTGTGACCGTGCCGAACTAGGACTACTTAGTTTTCGGAAGTGTGAACCACTTATCGTCAAACCGGTACGGCCCCTTCCACAACGTGATCCATTCGTACAGGGCCGACCGCCCTTTCAGATCTTGCTGCGTGATTCGTACCTGTAGGGGAAGCCAACGAATCGTGTCGCACACGATCTCGATCGATTCAGCTCCCAACTTGCTCGCTGCCGCTTTGGTTCTTGTAGCGAAAAGTCTGACTTGGGGGATCGTGCGGCCGTTGCCCTGCATGACGCGTGAGTCCATCCGAACCGTGTAGCCGCTGTTCGGCTTTGAGATCGCAGCGGCAAACTGGTTGAAGGCTCCGGAGCCCGTTAGATAGCTCTGAAACATCGCCTGTTGAAAGTGGCGCGGCCAAGCTTTCACGATGCTCACGCTCTTGGGCAGGAACCCGGGGTCGACACCTGCCTTTAGCGGCTTAAAGCCGGTCGAAGGAGAAACCAAGTGATACTTGCCATTTTTGGCCACGATCGCCTGGTGGCTGAACGGGTCCTCATGGTCGTCCGTCACCTTGACGAACTCAACCCGAAACGTCTTCTTATTACGAATTCGGTTGGTGAAATTCGCTTGACCGACGCTCCGATCGAAATACTGACAGCGGTAATTCGCTTCGCCAAGGGCATTTTCTAAGTTCAGCAAAGCACGGTCGACGCGCTTGCCAAAGTCAAGCGGCTTTACTGGGGATGGACGCCAGTCACTTGGCTTCTGCGCATGGGAAAGGCATGCAGCAACGAACAGGCTGAAAATGAACTGGGGTTTCACGCTCACGAGAATTTTACTTAACCGGACTGGGATCACGAGTGAATACGTCGGCCGGCTGCCAAAGGTTCACGTCGAGTTCAGCAAATGGCGAGTCCTTAAGTTCGCATTCCTCCAAAAATTGGAGATCCGAAGCCGGGATTTCACCTTGCAACTCAGTCTGGTCTGCTATCGAAGCCAAGCGGTTGAAGCGATCGATGTGGTCGTTAAATCTCAGTTCGGCGTAATCACGAGCCGCAAAGGTAGAAATCAGGAATTGCCAGTCACTGGACTCGGCCAGCAGAAGTTCTCGAGCTGCCTGCCGCATGACTCTCAGGGTGGCTTCATTCTTGTAATCCCTTGCCATCTGGCGCATCTTCCGCTGACATGGATAAAGCTTCTCCCATGTCCAGGAGTTGATGTCGTTTATCCAAATGTAGTGGTAGCCGCCCTCACCCCATGATCCTTCGGGCAGAGTAATGGAGTGTCGAGGCGGCTCCGTTTCCAGAACGTCTCCACCACTCACGCACTCAATCTCCTTATCGGTATGCAGGAGCTTCGCGAGTTCAAAGAGGAACTCCGGACCTTCCCACCACCAATGCCCAAAAAGCTCCGTGTCGTACATCGCCACCAACGTTCCCGTGCGGTCGGAAACTCCCTTGTAATGGGCCAACGCGCCCTTGATGGTGCGCACCATGTCCTCGGCATGCTCCCGAATCCGGTCGAAGGCGGCATACGGATCGTACGGCTGCTTCTTCCCAAGGTCGTGCTTGTTCCGACTGATCCGCCAGTACCGCAGCCGGCCCGGGTAAAGCTGTTTGTGGAACTCGAGGTAATGCTCATCGCCCGGATAGCCAGATTCACCGGACCACACCTTGACCGTGGTTTGGGGATCGCGGGCAAAGCAGACAACGCCATTCGGCAACTCGTAATGCTCGTACTCGCTGCGATAACCCATTTGGTCTTGAAAGTTCTTCTTTGAGCGGGCGAAGAGCTCCGCCAATTGCGGGAAGTTGGCGGCGTAAGTGCCGAGTGGCTCTCCGCCCCGAATCATGTGCGAGTCCACAAAGAAGTAATCCAAACCATTAGCGGCAAGGATTTCCTCGACCCCCATTCTGGGCCATGGAACCTCTATCGAAGCTACCGGTGACTTCCAGTCGTAGCGTGGGCGATATGCGCACTCGGGAAGCCAGATTCCCTTGGGATCGCGTCCAAAGTGCTTGCGGTAGGTCTCAACTCCAAGCTTGACCTGCGCCAAACACGCTTCATCTGTGCCCAGGAGCGGGAGGTAGCCGTGAGTTGCACAGGATGTGATGATTTCGATGGCCCCGGTGTCTTGGAAGTGCCGGAACCCCTGAACGATGCTCCGATCCCACTGATTCTGGAAGTCGGTCAGCACCTGGGAGTACTGCCGTTCCCAGAAGGAAGCGAGGCCCTGCATCCACAACGGTCCTTCCTGTTGAAATTTGATTTGATCCTGGCGCGCGGCATCGACCTTTCCTTGGCAATAGGCTTCGAAACCATCCTTGAACCCGGGATCTTCTAACTGTTCAGCAAGAATCGGGGTGATGTTCACCGTCC
>JAFAFM010000067.1 GCA_023423495.1 Armatimonadota bacterium | reverse complement strand
CGCCTGATTGGAGTCGGCCAGGGGCTTTGAAATCGCCGTGATCCCAAGGGTTTCCGATCCCTTCGTTATCAAGCCGGAAGAGGGATGGTACATGAACTGCCAGATGATCGCTACGATCACCAGCGAGACCACTTGGGGGAAGAGATAGAGGCCGCGCAGAGTTCGGACCGCGCGATTATTCGCCTGCATCCCATGGGCAATCAAGATGCTGAGCACCATAATCGCCAGACCACCCACCAAAAGAATCGCCAAGTTATTCCAGACGGCTTTGTGGAAAGCTTCATCCTTTACCAGGGCCGAGAAGTTATCCACTCCGATGAACTGCTTTTTGTCAGCAGAAAGGCCTTTCCATCTAAAAAGCGATAGATAAAAGGCTTGGATCAATGGCCAAACGACGAAGACTCCGTAAAGTAGAACGGCGGGGGACAAAAAGGCAATGATAAATGCCGTCCGACCCCGTTTAGCCATAGCTCAACATTATGCCAAGGGTTCACTAAAGGATGCCTAAAGCAAACTAACGTGAAATGGCCCGACGGCAAATCGTTTCGGAGGTGCCCCGGGCCCGGCCGCGAAGAACAGCAAATCCCGCGACATCCTAGCCTAGGCCAGGACTCCTCTCGCTGGTACTGGCCCTTCTACTAGTTTTGTATCGACTAAGCTTTCGCGGAAGTGGGCACCTTGGCGGGGCCCGGCTTGGTCTCCACGTACTGTTTGATGTAAGCCTGAGCTTTTTCCTTGGTTGAAATATCCGGCATACTGATGGGCTGCAAGGCTCCGTGCTTGGCCCGAACCCGAGTGATTTCCAAGCGACCTTCCATCGCAATGTTCATCGCCTTATCCAGAACTCGCGCGCTTTCTTGCGGAGCATGAAAGCCCATTCCGTTATTTGCAGCGACGTAATCCCAGTACATTTGGGCCCGTCCGACGGCTTTCCTCGGCGACTGCAATTCGGCATCGGTCGCTCCGAGTTTCATGGCGTCTCCAATTTCGAGATGCAATCGCGTTATCGCGTCCTCGGCTCGCTTCAAAACTTCCTTATGTTTGTCTTGCATTCCGAACACGCGGTCCTTGATGTCCTTTTCGCTCCATCGGTGGCACACTTGGCAGGAATTCGCGATGTTCTCCAGCGGGCTTCGAATCTGGTGGTCGGTGAATTTGATGCCGCCTTCTGTCTTGTACGGCATGTGGCAGTCTGCGCACGATACATTTCGGTAGGCGTGGATCCCCTGACTATAGACTTCGTAGTCAGGATGCTGCATCTTGATCATGTCAGCGCCCGAAATCGCGTGCTTGAAGTCGACATGGCCGCTCTTCTCGTAATACTTCTCGATCGACTCGATCGTCATGCCCTCGTCCCAAGGAAAGGTTAAGTACTGAGCTTCTTTGCCCTTAAAGTAGTACTCGACATGGCACTGAGCGCAAACAAGGGAGCGCATGTCTTGGTGAGTGGCCTTGCTCAGATCTTTCCCCTGACGCTGATACGCTTCCTTTAACGCCGGACGACTGATTTGCAACGCCATTGTCTCGTTGTTGTGGCAATCCGCACAGCCGATCGTGTTAGTGACTTCACTAGACCATTCACTGAACCGCGTGCCATAAAACTTCGCGGGGCTGAATTGCTCCATAAGGCGCGGCACGTCCGGGCTCTTACAGCTGTAACACGTTCCTGGAGTTTTCTCGCTGATCCGCTTGGTCGTGTTCACATCCTCGATTGCGTAAAAGTGGCCGCGGGGCGCGTTGTATCCCTTGGCAAAGGGATAGCCCGCCCACATCACCACCAGGTTCGGATGTTCCGACAGGTGGTCGCGGGGCGCTGAACCGCCGTAACGAGTCCTCTCAGACATTCTTCCAGTCGCCAGCCACGAATCGAATTCGCGTGGAAAGGAAGCTCCCCAAACGGCGTTGTCGGCTTCCCACCTTGCGATCGGCTTGACAAACTGAACGCGACTGTTGACTGCTTCGGCGCGACGTTCCGTCACGCTCGTAGCCAGCATGCCGAGCACAAACGCTCCGATCGCGCAGGCAAAAAAGATAGCCCAAGACAAGGTTCGGTTTTTATTCTCGCTCATGGATTTCTGTTCCGGTCGGTGGTTTGGGCTCGATCGAGCCAAGTTGGAAAGACGTCCGTGGGCGGCGGAACTGCCGCATTGGGAGTCGTCGAAAGGCTGTGCACTCGGCCATGGGGCACTTCCCGGTGGCATTCGATACAGGATCGCTCGAAGTCATGTCCGATTGGCGTCATGGCTTGGTCGATAACCGACTTATGGCAGCGAATGCAGTTGGCTTGGATGACATCCTTGGAAGCTTGAATGGCCTCGATAACCTGTCGCTCCATCCGAAGTGTGAAGAGAGCGGAGTGGCGCAGCCCATCATTTGCTTTAAACCAATACTTCCGCCAAGTGCTGTCCTGCGGTACGTGGCAATCGTTGCAAGTCGTCACACGACCATGGCTAGAATGTTGCCACGTCGCATACTGCGGAACCATGATGTGGCAGTTGATACAGGCTTCGGGTTCGTCCGATAGATAGCTCGCGGCTTCGGAAATGGTTACGAGATACGCTGCGCCGCCGACACAGGCGCCCATCAAGCCAAGTCCGACCATTCTGATCGGAGTTGGCAAGGCGTGCAGTGACAGCCAACGCAAGTTCATAAAGCTCTAAGTACCCTTGTTAACCGAATTAGACTAACAAAAGAACCGCTAATGTTGCAAGTCAGTTACCCTTCGCCCACAACCCGCTGCCGACTTCCCAGTCGCTTCCGAAGAACCCGACAATCCGAATACCCTTGGTTCCATCCACCAAGCTGTTGGCTCCGTACACAATTGTGTCCGGGAAGGCCGCGCCGCTTGTGAAGATCGGAACTCGCTCTGTCAGTCTATTGCCTGCTATTCCCGTGCCCGCAACGACCCCGACTGATGCCAAGTCCGACCCCGGACGCGGACGGATGAAGAAAGCGCACAAGTCCGAGCCGGTGAAGGTGTCGTTGCCAACCTTCACCTGATTTCGGTTGACTTGGATCGGACTATTGCCAAGAAGTGTTGGCCAAGCCGAATTCGTATCAGAGTTGCCAAACAGCAGCACATTTCGATCCGCGTAGTCGCCTCGCAAGAACTCCACGTCCGAGAGAATGTCCACACTTCCGTTGCCGCGATACCAGAACGTTTCCGCGTCATAGCGGGCTTTGGCGAGCGCCCATGCATTTTCTTGCGGGTTGCCTTTGGTCCCGTAGACGAACACCACGCGATTCTTGAAAATGTCCTTAAAGCCGCCATTGCGGTCGGGGCTCTTTTCCGAAGGGTTCGGATCTCCACCTACAGCCCACTTTCCATCCCTCTTGTAAAGGAATATGCGGTTGATCGTCGGCCAATTGGGCTCCAGTTTCTGACCGTCGATCTCCAAGGAAATCTTCTGACCCTTCGCAAGCGCCCCGATGCTCAGGGAGAGGATTGCGACATTCTGCGTCGTACCGGAGAACCTCCCAATCAAGGGATCGGCGCGAAGCTGAATTCGACTTGCCAGGCCCGGCTCGATCTGTCGATAGATCTGAGCCCAGTGAAGCTGGCTGGAGATGCCGGGATTGACCGTGGTGAAATCCACATCTCGAACCTCGGCAAAGCGAGGAAGCCGTTGACGAGCGAAAAAGTCGAAAATCTGGGCGAAATCCACCGCGTCGGAACCTGGTTCGGGACTCGCATCCCACCAGTGACCCGCGCCCTTTTCTTCATGCCAATCCAGGATCTTGTGCCCCGCTAAAGCTTCACGCATTTGCCTGGCTTGGGCGACCGGCACATTGTCGTCGGCGTCGCCGTGGAGGACGTAGATGGGGCGCTGCATAAGATTGTTCTTCAACGCCAACGTGTCACTGGACACGCCGGCCCGGACCAGTATCTGCTCGACTGGAGTCGGGTTATCAAAGCGTTGGCCTCCGGCATAGGTTTGAAAGCTGATCCATCCCGCGCTGGGGGCGATCGCCGCGAAGAGGTGCGGATAGTGCGCGCCCAGGTGCCATGTGCCATGCCCGCCCATCGAATGGCCGCTCAGAAAAATCCGGCTGGGCTCGGGCTGAAAGATCCGTCGGGCTTCCCGAAGCACTTCAAGTGCATCCAGACGGCCAATCTCCTCCCAGTCGAAGCCATACGGCCGACGGTTGGTCGCCGCTACCAACGTCCCCCAATTCTTTTGGCTGTAGGCTTCCGCTTGCCCGATCGCCTCTACGCTGGCGCCGTGCAGAGAGAGGAACAAAGCTTGGTCTGGTCCGGGTTGCAGGGAAGGATTCACCCCGAAGTACTGCACGCTGCCATCGATCTGGCTGATAAACGTTCGCTTGTGGATCTCAGTGGACTTTTTCACCCGAAGCTCCAACGTTTTCTCATCCAGCTTTTGCCGATTGCGAGACAGCACCAACTTCACATTGCCATCGCGCGACTTCGCCGCGATGCCGACCTTTCGAACCTCCAACGGCAGCAACACGACCGGTGTGCTCGTGACACCCAAATCGCCCGTCGCCTCCAAGGTTAGGTTCACTCTATCCTTGGTCGCATTGCGCACGACGATTCCCATCGGGAGATCGGTGGCAGGCAGGTCGGAGAGAATATCGGGCAGGGTTGCGTCCCTTAGGTCGATGGAAACCGGTGTTGCAGGATCGGTGAGCTTGGCCGTCAGCCTGCCGCGACCGCACAGAAAAAGCAGCTCGTTCTTGCCGCGCTTAAGCTGGACCGGCACAGCCACATATCCGTAGCTATAGGGGTCGCCGGTGCGGGGCACGCCATTCACGTACACCATCGTGTGCCCGCTTGCCTCCAACAGCATGACCTTGTCCGTGGCCGAATTCACGGTAGTGAAGAGGTAGCCGCCAGAAGTCGGTCCGCCGCGAAACTCGCCCTGAGGGTTCGCGGAGGCTTTCGTCCACCCGTCCTTACCCTCGGTGGGCGTCTGCCACTGGCCGGTCACCAACTTGTGCTCTACCGGGTCGGTATGAACCGCCGATCGCCGGGCGCCGGGCACACGCATGCCCAAACCTTCGCGAATCACGATCTCTTGGGCTTGGGCAAGGGAGGACGCGAGGAGGCAAAGACAAAGAGCGCGCTTCATGCTGATTTGAGGTTAGCACGTCCCCGCGCAGTATGGGTTATAGCAGCGCCATCAGGCCGCTTTCATCACATGGTTGGCCGCCAGACTATAGATGGAGGCATGGTTGCTGGTTTGCGAAGTAATGTTTCTCCGTGAGGCGGCTACGCGGAAACAAACCGTTTCACCTGGAGGATAGCCTTTCAACAGAATCTTGGACGCTTGCGTGGCGGCGATCATGGTCCAAGGTTCGCCTACGCGCTTGTGCTCGATAAAGAAGTTAACACCGTATGGATTGCCGTTTCGCTGCCATTGAAGGAGGACTCCATTGGGCAGAACCGCTTTTGCCGAAAGATAACCCGGAACCTTTGGCGCCCCTCGACGCGGCTTATTGGGAATCGAGAGCCCGGAACGAACAATGTTTTCATCCGAAACGAGCGGATTGGCATACACAAGCTTCGCAACGGTCGCCATCACTTTGGCAAGCGCCGTCCTGGAGTTGGCTTTGCTGCTCGCAGCGGCATGATATTGGAGTTCAGCGTGGCCGAATGCTGCGCACTTGGCCTTGTAGTTTTCGAACGCCGCCTCTAACTCAACGACCTGACCCGGAGTTAGGCCAAAGGCGGCTGGGTCCGCGCTCATTACCTCGACCATTGTGCCGGCCAAGTTCGTTGCGTCGATCTGACTTAATGTTTGAAAGTTGTTCTTCGCCATCTTCCTACCTTTAGAGTCGGAAGCTTGCCGAAAAACTGGAGTTCTTGGACAAATGCACCGGGGCTTCTAGTATGAAATCCGGGCTTACTGTCAATGAACTCGGGCAGAACGTCATCCTCCCCGGGAAGATAGTGAAGCTTGCTTGGAAGAGAAGATCCCAACCCTGGTTTAACGTGGCCGAGCCCGGCGCGACCGTGGACCAGCTGGCATCGAACAAAGGATTTTGGATTAGGCAATGAATGGTTACAACGCCTATCAACCCTTACCGCCAAGGTACTCGGAACTTAGCGGGACTTTGCAAACTCCTCCCAACGGACTATTTTGCCTTTTGGATAACGGGAATCGAGGAGGTAGAACCCAGGTAAAGGCTGTTTGTCCAGGTATTTAAGCCCTTCGTTGGATCCCTTGGACCAAACAGTTCTCTTCTGGTGTTGAATGTTAATTGGGCCGGGCTCATTCCAAGTCCAAAGCAAGCTCAGGTAGAGGCTCGTCACAAGCGATTCAATCTTTGGCCCCTTTGGAGTATCGACCAAGGTTAAGTCCAGATTTATCTGCCTGCCGTCTGGATGCACATATCTTTGCGACGCCAACGTGCTCGCGCTTTCTTGAAAAGGAAGACGAATTTTTGGATCTCCCACTGGTGCGAACCCGCTTAGCCTCGGGTCAACAAATTCCTTGAAAAAAGCGCCCAGTTTGACTGGTTCAGCGAAAGCGCGCGCGACCCATCCGCTCCACACATTTCCAGAAGTGTTTTGGTATCCCGCCGTACGAATGCAGCATGGGCTCTCTTTGCGGCGTCAGGGAGAGTCTCGCGATGTGAGACATAGAGATAGATGCCGATGAACACAACGAGGGCCACTACGACGATCGTTTCGACCAAGTGTAACCGTTGTGATTGTTGCAAGATGGTCTCCTTACCGAGACTTTATAACAGATTGTCCGGTCAGGGCCAACTTTAAGCGATAAGAATTTGGAGGCTTAATCCCCGTCGTGCTTGCTGGCCGGACGGGTACGCATGCGAGCCCACTCCCGGATTTCGGCAATATCCTCTTCCATCATTCGGCTCAACGGGACAACCACCTTGGCTTCATCCAGGAGATCCTTTTGTGTCAGCTCGCGGCCGGCATCGAAGGCCACAAAGAGCGCCCCTACGATGACCTGCTCTATTTCGGCGCCGCTGAAACCGAAAGTCGCATCGGCGAGTGCGTCGAGCTTAAATTTCTTAAGTTCGCGGCCACGCTTCTTGAGGTGGATGGAGAAGATGTCCCGACGTTCGGACTTGTCGGGGAGGTCCACAAAGAAGATTTCGTCGAACCGGCCCTTACGAAGCATTTCGGGGGGCAGTTGGGAGACGTTGTTCGCCGTCGCGATGAGAAAAACGGGCGCGGTTTTCTCTTGCATCCACGTGAGGAAAGTGGCAAAGACGCGGGCGGTTGTTCCGGAATCAGACACCGAAGCGCCCGAAGCGCCGGCGAAGCCCTTTTCGATCTCGTCCGCCCAAAGGATGCAAGGCGCAACCGATTCGGCGACCTTGATCGCCTTTCGGATGTTCTCCTCGCTTTGGCCGACCAAAGAGCCAAAAATGCGGCCGACATCCAACTTGAGCATCGGCAGGTTCCAGTGGGCGGCGATAGCTTTGGCGATGAGCGACTTTCCGCAACCTTGCACGCCGAGGATCAGCACGCCTTTTGGCGCGGGGAGTCCGAATTCGCGCGCTTTATCGGTGAAGCTATTGGTCCGTTTTTGGAGCCATTCCTTGAGCAGTTCCATCCCGCCCACATCCGACATTTTGTTTTGAGCAGGGTAGTACTCCAGCAGCCCGCTCTTACGAATGATCTGCTTTTTCTCTTCGAGCACGACATCGACGTCGAACTCCTTCTTCTCGACCAGACTCCTCGCGAACACAGACTCGATCTCGTCCATGGTGAGACCCTGAGCGGATTTGACGATGATCTCCCGCTCCAGAGGTTCGAGCTTGGTGCTCAGGTTCTTGTTTTCCTTGACGGCGTCGGTGACTTCATCGAGTTTCTTTTCGATGTCGTCGCTGGTTGGAAGCTCAAAGTCGACCACCGTCACATCCTTTTCAAGGTCGGTGGGGAGGTTGAGCGATGGACCCATGATAATAAGGGTTTGGGATTTGCCCCGAAGGCGCAAGGCAAGGTCTCGGAGCAGGCGGACCACGCGATTATCCCGCATGTAGGGATGGAAGTCTTTCAGAAGGAAGACCGTGAAATCAGCGGACTCGTGGATGAGGGCGAGAGCTTCCAACTCTCCGGGAAGGCTGGTGGGTTTGACGGGGCCCGTTTGACGGTTGACGGCGGGCCGCATGCCTTGGGTGATGGACCAGGTGTGCAGAGTGCGGTTGAGGGTCTTGCAGACTTTCTGAAGCGTTTCCTCGACCCGGCGTTCTTCCCACGAAACGATGTAGAGAATCGGATACTTGGCGCGGATCAGGATATCGAGTTCTTCTGCGGCCTTCATCGCGGTGAATGCTACCCGTGGGAACCGGGACGGCCCAGGTTGGCTGGAGAAGAGGTCCTTCTCCAGCCCGTGAAGTCCAGACTACATTCCTTTGCCGCCCAGCATCACCATCAAGTTGGTCTTGGTCTGGATGCGGGGAAGCGGCTGCGCCTTCTCAAGTGCGCTTCCGGGACCGTAACCGGTGAGATTCAGGAAGGCCATATCCGCATTCTTAAAAATTCCCACGGGTACATCGGCGCTGGTTCTATCTGGAGCCATGAAGATGTTTTTGGTGACATTTTCGCGAACGTCGGCCATTTGCATGAAGCCCGTATCGCCCATTAGGGCTTCCGTGTAGGTCTCTGAAGAGCTCCAGATGATCATCGTGTTCTTGCCCTCCATTCCGAAGATGGTGGCGTTTTGACCGAGCACATTGGGAATGGCCGCCCACTTTAGAGGAATGAACTTGCTGAGATCCACTTCCTTGTCCAGGTTGGGCGATGAGAGGGCGTAGGCGTCCAAGAAGTTCACATTGCTGGGCGCTTCGATATCAACGTTCCCAGTGTAGGTCGTAGTGAGCGAATACTTGCCGACCAGCGAAGCGGCGAGGTCAATGCTTCCGGGCTGCTTTTTGGTGGGCCAGTAGCCAGTCGTCCATCCTTCTTTGTAGAAATAGGAGCCGGCGGCATTAGCTGCTCGCGCCTGGTTCTTCATTGCGGCTTTGTATTCCGGGGAGAGAGTGCTCCAGGTG
>JAFAFM010000179.1 GCA_023423495.1 Armatimonadota bacterium | reverse complement strand
GTTGATCACGTTGCCGATATCGTGGAGATAAGCGGCAATTTGGCCAAGTTCCACTTCGCGAGGGGGCAACTTCAGGCCTTCCAGGATGTATCTCGTGATGCTGGAAACGACTCCGACATGGCGGTGTCCGTGCTCCGTGTAACCCATTGCCCGCATAACTTCGTTTGCCCCGTCGATCAGCTTTCTGACTTTGGGGTTGGAGCGGACTTCTTTAAGCGTGATGAGGCGAGGGGCTTTGGCTAAGGCGGGTTGTTCCATTCGGTGCTTCCAAGATCTGCTTAGTGATTATGCAAATTATCGGTTTAGCTTTGACGTTCCACCGTAACGACGGCATTACTGCCCGTCCATTGTCGCTGTTCGGCAATGCCCACCCCAGGCTGGAAGAACGTTTGAAGCCTGATGCTCTTCCCTTTTGGATTCAAAATCGTCAACTCAGCTTTGATCACCCTCGTCTTCAGACCACCGATCAGTTCTTCCGAGGCAACTTGGTTCAGAACCGCCGTGCCTTCGAACTTTCCCCAGTTGCCTTGAACCTGGCCCTTCCAATGGCTTCGACTTCTTTCAGCCGTGTCAACGAGGATAGGAATTGCGGGCACGAATCTGGTGTTTGCGATGCGTTCTGCGATCAGCGTTCCGTCGACCCAAGCCACACGGCTTTCACCAGTTGCTCCGGCCAATACAAACCCTGGGTGCCCGCCGACGGACGTTTCGCGAATTACCCTAACGTCCGCCAGATACTGTTGAAATTGCGTAGAAACTGCATACTTCCAGGAGTTGCCGACCTCGAGCGGCATTGGGTTCTCGCTACCCCGGCATCCGACCAGCAGTAGGCCCAGGGGAAGCAAAAGTCTCAAGTAACCGCCTCAAGTTTCGCGAAACTTTGGGCCAGCTTCTTAACTCCGACGACACCGGGAAAAGCAACCGTCACTTCCGTGTCATTTCTAATGGGGTTGCAGGCGACGACAACCCCGATGCCAAATTTTGCGTGGCGCACCCGCTGTCCGATTTCGAACGGGGGTTTGTAGGATGGGCTCCGCAAGGGCTGCTTCGGCTCGATAATATTGCTTGCCCGCGTGGTCGCTGGCGGCGAGTAGGTTCCTGAACGCTCTTGGTAGACGGAGCGCCGCTCGGTCGGCATCGCATAACCGGAGTGTGAAATTGTGTCAATGATTTCGTTCGGGATGTCATCCAAGAATCGTGATCGGCGGTTGAAGTTCGGCTGACCGTAAAGCGATCGGCGGTGTGCGTAAACGAGGTGCAGTTCCTCACGCGCCCTCGTCATACCGACGTAGCACAATCTCCGCTCCTCTTCAAGCTCGGAATCCGAAGTGAGAGAGCGGGAGTGCGGGAAAACCCCCTCCTCCAAGCCCACGAGATAAACCACCGGAAACTCAAGACCCTTGGCCGAGTGGAGGGTCATCAGGGTTACTGCGTCGCCTCCTTCACTCAGGTTATCGACATCAGCGACAAGCGATACGCTTTCTAAGAATCCGCCGAGGCTCGGATCCTCGGAGGTGGCGTCGTATTCCGATGTCACGTTTGTGAATTCCTGCAAGTTCTCAAGCCGTGAAAGCGCCTCCTCCGATCGTTCCGATTTCAGCATGTCGAGATATCCCGACTGACTCATAAGCGCTTTCAAAATTGGCGTTACCGGCCCTTTCTCCGCTAGCTCGACAGCTTCAGTTATGGCGCCCACAAACGCTCGAACCCCACCAGCGGTTTTCTTCGGAAGAGTGGCTTGCACCTCTTGATCTTGGAGGGCGTTGAAGAGGGGCAGTTCGCGTTCGTTCGCCCACGCTTCGATGGTGCTCATCGCCCCCGGACCGATGCCTCGCGGAGGGAAGTTTAAAACCCTTCTGACGGAAACGTCATCGCGGGGATTGAAGACCATCCGCAAATAGGCGATCATGTCCTTGATCTCCTTGCGTTCGTAGAACCGCACACCTCCAATCAGCATGTGGGGAATCCGCATGGTCAAAAAGGCCTCTTCCACAACGCGCGACTGGGCATTCGTGCGATAAAGGACCGCAAAGTCTCCATACTTGCGGCGTCCGGTGCGTACGTCCTTTAAGATCGCATCCGCCACCAGCATCGCTTCGTCCTGTTCGGTGCCCGCCTGAGTCAGGGTGATCGGCGCGCCTTCGTCGTTTTCGGTCCAAAGCTGCTTGTTGGCCCGACCCCGATTCTTCTCGATGACGGCATTCGCGCCGGCCAGGATATTTTTCGTGGATCTGTAGTTCCGCTCGAGCTTGACGATTTTCGCGTCGGGATGGTCTGAGCTGAACCTCAGGATAAGGCTGACATCTGCCCCCCGCCAAGCATAAATGGACTGGTCATCATCACCGACCACCACCACGTTCCGATGCTGTCCGGCAAGTTGATGTACCACCTGGTACTGGGCAAAGTTTACGTCCTGGTACTCGTCGACCAACACATGCAAAAACCGATCTTGGTACTTCTCCAGAACCTCTTTCCGCTGGTCGAGTAAGCGGACGGTGTAGAAAAGAATGTCGTCGAAGTCCAACGCGTTTGCCTTCAAAAGAAGCGCATTGTATGACTTGTAAACCTCCGACGCGATCCTTCCAAAGAATCCTGTCGCTTTGTCCGCGTACTTTTCCGGAGTAAGGAGTTTTTCTTTGGCGCTTGAGATTTCATTCAGGACCGCGCGAGCCTGGATCGACTTGTCATCAATATTCTTCGCCTTGAAAATCTCCCGGATCAGGGAAATCTGGTCGGAATCATCATAGATAACAAAGTTTGGGTCGATCCCAATGGCTTTGCCGTCGATCCGCAGAATCCTTGCGCATAGGCTATGGAAGGTGCCGATCCACATGGTTTTGGCCCGGTCGCCGACCAGGCTCACGACGCGCTCTTTCATTTCCCGTGCAGCCTTGTTTGTGAAGGTGACCGCAAGAATCCGGCTCGGAGGCACGCCGTCACCGATGAGGCGTGCAATTCTGTGGGTGATCACACGCGTCTTGCCTGAACCCGCACCGGCAAATATCAGCAAGGGACCGCCGGGCCACTCGACCGCTTCGCGCTGCTCTGGATTTAGGGTTTCTAGGTCGAGGATAACGGGCATCGGAGTCTTCTATTATAGTGGACAGGCGTATATGCGCGCTGGGGTCAACCGGCTTCCCGGAAGAAATTTGCGAATGATTGCCAAGCGTGTGACCTCCACCGAAAATTCGGCGTCATAATGCTTACTGGATCGAGTGTCTCTCGTGAGAGCCGCTCGGAGGAATGAATGAAGCGAACGTTGGCAACCCTCGTTTTCGTGGCGGCAGCAGTGGCAGCATTTGCCCAAGCGCCGTTTACGATCGTACGCCCCGCAGACGGGTCGAAAGTGCGCGAAAAAGTGCATGTGCTGATTCCCAAGAACAGCATCCCGACCGGCGGATACATCGGCGTGTTCTTGAATGGCAAGTTCTTGGAGGCGATCACCCCGCCCCTGAACGGTAAATACTACGATTACGTTCTGGACACGAAGGGCCGCGGCATCGCCGATGGCAAAGTGAATTTGGAAGTCGTTCTCTACGTGGACTACAACGAGAATCCTCGGATTGTGGATCGCTCATCAGTCACCTTGAACGTAGCGAACTCGGCCAGCATTGCCATCCCCGCAAATGGCTTTAGACTTCGATACCGATTCAAGCCATCCACACAACTGGTTTACAACTTGCAACAGCGAGTTGCGATTTCCACGATCACCGGTTCGCAAAATCGTGCTGGCGGTCGACCGGCGGAGCTTCCCATTGAGTCTGAAAAGATTCGACTTATGTACGCCGTGGACAATGCCTATGGCAACGGAGACGGCCTCGTTCGAATTCAGGCGCTCACCAGCCCAGGCAAAGATTACGCGATTCTCACGACCAGCCAGAACGCTGAGCCCACACGCTATTACGACTATATGATGCATCCGATCTATATGCGGATCACCAGCACTGGTCGTGAGATCTTCGGTTCGGTTCCGGGATACTTCCCTATGGAGGGCACCTCGGGATCCACGGGCGAAGACGTAATGATGAACCTTTACGCGCTCTTCCCACTGCCTACCCTTCCTGAGAAGGCAGTCCGGCCCGGAGACTCCTGGCAGTCCCGATTCCAGAATGGCGTCCTCGACCTCGAGAAGAAAGACGAGGCCACCCGGCTCACCAGCAAATTCCCCGCTCGCGGTGAATTCGTTGGCGTCGAGTGGGAAATGGGTCATCCCTGCGCGAAGATTAAGAACACGATTTCTCAAGGCACCCGAAGCATCGAAGGTCAACAGCTTGCGGCTCGCGGCAGCGCTTTCGCGGATGACAAGGTTGAACTCACCGAAACGATTTGGTTCGCACTCGATCGAGGAGTGGTTGTCAAGAGCGTTCGCGACATGACGATCGACCGCAAGATGCAGAGTCAAGGCGGCGGTATCGGCGGCGGTGCGGGCAGCGGCCCAGGGGCTCCTCCATCAGCTGGTGGCCCTCCAGGTCGCACAGGTGGCCCGGGTGTTGGAAGTAGCGGCGGCGGTGGCAGCACCGGTGTCGGAGTTCCTGGCGAAGCACGCCAGCGCGGCGGCCAAGTGGGACCGGAAGGTCCTGCGCAGGGCCCCGGCCGAGGTCCTGGCCAAGGTCCTGGTTTCGGCTCCCCAGGTGGTGGTCGAAGCGGCGGAGCTCCTGCTCAGGTTCAATACCTTCGCATCCGACAGCAGTTCATCTTCACCCTTGAAAAGTAGCGGGGGAACGCCCTGAGCGCTCGCCCTAGTCCATCCAAGCGCAACTCTTCCGAAGAACCGGATGAGTTGCGCGCTACTTTATGGGAGCACTTAGAAGAGCTTCGGAACCGCCTGGTTCGATGCATTCAAGTCATCGTCCTTGGATGGGTTATCGGTTGGTTCTTAGAACCGTACGTCTACGACCTCTTTAACGACGTTGTCCAGAAAGGGCTTAAAGATTCGCTGCCGCCTGGAGCGGACTATAAAGAGCCGTTTACCCACTTTACGCAACCATTTATCTTCAAGATGAAGATGTCCTTCATCATTGGGTTGGTACTTGCCATGCCCATAGTGATGAACCAGGTCTGGGGATTTATTGCCCCGGGCTTGAAAGACAACGAAAAGCGTCCGCTTAAGCGAATCGCACCGGTTTCGGTTTTGCTGTTCATCACGGGGGCCGCTTTCTGTTGGTGGTGCCTGCCCGCAGCGATTTCTTGGTTCGTTTCCTACTTGGAAGAATTTCCCGGCACCAGCCTCTACCAGGAGCCGGGCTCGATGGTGCTCTTCCAAGTGAAGCTGCTGCTCGCATTTGGACTTGGCTTCCAACTGCCCGTTATTGTGTACGGGCTCGGGGCGCTCGGCCTCCTAAGTGCGCAAACCTTGGCGCGCTACTGGCGACACGGTACAGTTTTCGTCTTCTTGCTTTCGGCCATTCTCACGCCGAGCAACGACCCGCTCACCATGCTGATGATGGCGATCCCGCTATCCATTTTGTTTATGATCAGCGTTTGGGCGGTCAAGATCGTCCAAAGAAAGCGCGTGAAAGTCATCGAGAATCCGGACTACGTCGAGGACGATATTGACGAAGAAGACGGAGAAGACCGCTAGTCGTCCGGATTGGTCGTCGATCATTCACGACCATGAGCTGAAGTCCCAGATCGCGCACGTTGAAACATACCCTCCTCGGAAAGCGGTCTACGGCGACCTGCAGCACCCGCTTCACTCAAGTCTTGCGGAAGCCCTGGAGAAGAACGGGCTCTCTCGGTTTTTCTCCCATCAAGCTGAAGCTTATGACGCAGCCATGGACGGGCATGACGTCATTGCGGTGACGGGCACGAATAGCGGAAAAACGCTCTGTTACAACTTGCCCGCTATCCAATGGTCGCTCACCGAGCCAGCTGCAAGGATGCTCTACCTCTTCCCCACCAAAGCGTTGGCACAAGACCAGCTGGGAAGGCTAGAGAAGCTGCTGCCTACTTCAGTAAGGGCGGGCACCTATGACGGAGACACACCGCATAACCAACGATCCTCCTTGCGACGCCTCGCCCACATCGTCTTAACCAATCCAGACATGCTGCATGTCGGAATCCTGCCGGGCCACGAGTTGTGGCTTAAATTTCTCAAGTCCTTACGCCTTATCGTGATCGACGAGATGCACGTTTACCGTGGGGTCTTCGGCTCCAACGTCGCAAATGTTCTACGACGTTTGTTGAGACTCTGCGAGTGGCACCGATCAAGACCGCAGATCATCGCGTGTAGCGCGACCATCGGCAACCCATCCGAGCTCTTCGAAAGTTTGACTGGGAGAAGGGGAAAGCTGATCGACACCGACGGTTCGCCCAAGGGAAACCGCACGTTTGTTTTTTGGAATCCTCCCGAGATCGGTGAAGGTCACCGACTGAGCACGAATTTAGTGAGTTCTGAGATTGTCGCCATGCTGGCCGAACGTGGACAGCGAACACTGGCGTTCAGCCGGGCGCGTTTTTGCTCCGAGCTTGTGGGCAAAAAC
>JAFAFM010000028.1 GCA_023423495.1 Armatimonadota bacterium | reverse complement strand
AAACAAGCTGGTGCTCGCAATGCTGGTCCAACCATGCGATGACGCGACTAAGTCGAATCAGTTCTGGGCGGGTACCGCAAATGGTTGCGATCTTCACGCCGCTGCCGCCATGTTGAACCGCCCCTCTTCCAAGATCGGGTTGATCAAGTCACGGATCGCCTGGTCGTCCAAAGTCACGGCTTGGGAGCTGTATTCGGACTTCAGCACGGGATTGTCGACGACTTCGGGGAACAGCTCATCGAGCATCGGCTGGATAGCGTAGTAGCTGCCCCGTTCGATTGTTCGGTAGCGCTCCTCATCCGAAACCATGATTTCGTGGATCTTCTCGCCCGGACGAATTCCCGTAATGACGATCGGGATGTCTCTATCTCCAATCATCACCCGGGCAAGATCCATGATGGACGCTGAATCGACCTTGGGGACATAGGTTTCGCCGGGTCGACCATGGGCCAAAGCCGCAAAGACGGTGTCGACCGCTTGGTCCAGGCTAAGCAAGAAACGGGTCATGTCGCGGGTGGTGATCGTTACTGGTCCGCCGTTGTTAATCTGCTCTTCGAACAGCGGCACCACAGAACCTCGCGATGCGATCACGTTGCCATACCGAACTAGGTTGAACCGGGTATTGACGCACTGCAAGTTGGCCTCGATGAATAGGCGCTCCATAAGGGCCTTGCTCATCCCCATCACATTGATCGGCTTGCAAGCTTTATCTGTGCTAATGCCAACAACCTGCTGGATATGTGGCGCGGTATCACGAATGGCGCGAATCAAATTTTGAGCGCCGATGATGTTCGTCTGAACGGCTTGAAATGGGAATTGCTCACAGCTAGGAACCTGCTTTAACGCGGCCGCATTGACGACAATGTCAATCCCTTGGAGGGCTCGGCAAACGGAGTCGTAATCCCGCATATCGCCGATCATGAAATTCAGAATTTCCTTTCCTCTGCGGCAGACGACTTCGCTCATCCCGGGCTTGGGATTTCGGTATTCCATCCGCATGTAATGCTGCTTAGCCTCGTCTCGAGAAAACACCGTAATGCGTTTGGGAGAGTCATGCCCCAAAGACAACATTCGACGGACAATGGTGTGTCCGAGAGAACCTGTTCCCCCGGTTACGAGAACGTGCTTATCGCGTAATAACATAATTTCCTCCGGCAATTTTCTGGCTGTAAATGGGTGCCAGTTCCCCGACCATCTCGGGCCAGCTTGGAGGCTGATATCCAGTAATGGTCTTAAATCGTGTGCTGTTCAAACTGCGATCGATCTGCAATGTATCGGAAGGCTCGATCGTCATCGGCAGATTGAAGGAATCGCGAACAAGGCCCAGCAAATCGTGCTTGGATATGGGATCCGCCGACAAGTGATAAAGGCCGGCAAGCCCTTCCCACTCGTGCAGAACGCGTGCAATCACGCGGCTGAGCTCAAGAGTCGTTAGGCCGCTAAAGATTGCCTTGGTGTAACCGTTTACCTTGCCTTCCTGGCTTGTAAACCAGTCGAGCAGGCTCCGAGAAGTGCGGAGTTCAGGGCCAATGATCGAGGTCCGTAACGTTAAGTCGGGTGAAGATACTTCTCCGAGGTGTTTGGTCCGACCGTAAAGGTCATTGGCGTCCGGAATGTCCGATTCCTCGTAATTCCCCTTCAGCCCACTGAAGACACAGTCCGTGCTGATGTGGACGAACCGAATGCTCTTGTATTGGCAGTATTCGGATACGAGGTGAGGAAAGAGCGAATTTATCCTAATGGATGGGATTGGCCTTTTAGCAAGTTGATCTTGCTTGATGATGCCAATGCAGTTAACGATTGCGTCGGGCCGGACTTCATCTAATGCCGCAGCGACAGTTTCGAATCGCAACGCATCGACTCCGGGAAAGACCGAAACCCCGGGCAGGCATTCTCCGGCCAATTCCAGGTCCGAGTGTGCTCGAACCGTCGCCCAAGTTTCACCTTGTTTGGAGAGCGTGCGAGCTAGCTGGTGTCCCAGCATTCCCAAGCCCCCAAGAACTAATACTCTCATCCCAGTACGTTCTCCATTTCCTAGTAAAAATAATGGGATTCTGTACTCGAAAAATTAGGGTGAATCGAGTCAAAAAATTTGCCTTATGCGGCAAGAAGCCGATTGAAGATGTCGGCTGATGAATTCTCGGATCGATTTGCATTGATTGCGGCAAGATAATTGCGTGCGGCCGCTCGCATCGCTTGGTAGTCCGGATCATGCATATCGATACAGTTCTGTATTTTCGAAATCCAATCGGGGCTCTCAAGTCGTATCGACCAGCCTGCCTGATTAGAGGTGACATCTCCCCAGGGCGTCTGGTCGCTAAGTAAAACGGGACATCCAGCCGAGAGCGCCTCAGCAATCACATGGCCGAAGTTCTCGCCAAAAGTGGGAAAGAGGAAAAAGTGGTGCGCGCTTAAAGTTTTTGCAACGTCAGTCGGCGCAATAGCTCCGTGATGCCTTACGCGAACATTGCCCGGTAGCTTTTCAATGGCCGCCCTGCATTTGCCCCAATAAGCCTCATCTTCGATTGGGCCGTAAATGTGCAACGCGACGTTGCCATTGCAATGACCCAAAAGTTCGATGGCTCCTAAAAGGTTCTTTTTGGGAGAAATCCTTGAGAGCCAAGCGAAGTCGGCGTAGCCTGGATGCTTCACGACATTGGCCAGATCGGCTGCCGTTGCTATCTCCACGTGGGGAGCTTCTACCACGACGTCCGCCGACTCTCCGATCACCTGCACAATGTCGCGCTTCTCCATCTCTGCGGATGCGTGCCATGAGACGCCCCAGTGGAGTCCCGTGTAATTCGCAAAAGCCAAGTAGGATTTCTTCTTGGCTGACTTGAGGCTAAGAGCACCCGGCGAAAATTCGCCCCTTGGTGCGACAAGAATTCGGATCCCCGGCAGTTTCCCATAGCGCCGAAGGCGCAGTACAAGTCGGGAAAACTTTGAAAAGTAGCTGTTTAAATATATGATCGCAGGGTCGACGTTTCGAATTTCAGAGAGGATGCGATCAGTGGTGATCTGCTCCTCTAGTGCATAGAAGACGGAAATGCCTTCGCGCGAATTCCATTCACTCGGCTGGATTGAATCGTACGCCTTGGTGTCGCCCAGATCGCGGTCGCGGGTGATGATCGATATGTCGTAATCGTGTCGCCTCGACGCCACGATTCGGCTGATGGAAGCTATCGGACCTCCGGCACGGAAACCCGGCAAGTAGTAATCCGCAAAGATCAGCAACCTTGGCTTCATGCCGCGCGATCCTTGGTCGCTAGGTAATCCGCCAGTCGGAGAATGTTTGATTCCCAGGTCCGATTTTCGAGCACATATTGCTGAGCTCGACGTCCGAGATCCCTCAGTTTGGAATCAGGCCATCGAGAAGCATCTTCGATCGCTTTGGCCAAGGCATTTGGCGTCTCTTCTCGAAGCAGGATCGTGAAGTCACCGAACTCAGATTCGGCATGGCCCGTACAGGTTGTGAGAAGGGGAACGCCCGTGGCGAGACATTCGATCACCTTGGATGGAAACACGTAGCGGTGGGTTTCGTTATCCGTTCGCCGCAGGCTGACAACCAAGTCCGCCGTTCGGTAGATCTCATACAAATCTCGATGAGCCAGGAGTCCGGCATAGACCACCCGGGAGTCCATTCTGGCCAGGTGCTTCACGGCATCCTTTTCCGCACCGCCCCCTGCAATGGTAAATCGGAATCTGGGCGAGTTCGTGAGCTGAATTGCCTTGAGGAGCATATCGATTCCATTAAGCTTGCTCAGCTGTCCGGCGAAGACCACATGGAATGTTTCCTTTTCGCTCGCTTCCAACCTGCTTTCAAACTTCCGGACAAAGCTCTCAGGAACTCCACCTTCCATCACCAGCGCTTCTCGACCACCGGCAAAGTCCTCGACGATGGCTCGGTTTGCGACTAGGAGACCATCGACTTTGGGAATAATCCGCTTCTGAGTTTCGAACTCCAATTTGCGCAGCAATGTGTTGGGAATGACCTCGCCCGGAACATAAACGTCACCGATGAAGGGCACAAACTCGGAGCGCGTGAGCCGACATGCAAGCCAAAGGGGCCAAGCCGGGGGAGCGTTCAAGTTGTAAGCAATCAGAATTCGACGGGGCGCTTTTCGATTGCGGATCCCCCACGACATGGCACTTAAGAAACTCGTTAATCCCAGGGTCAGAATTTTGATTGGACCCAAGTTGAGGAAAGGCAGCAAACGGACGTTGGTGCCGTCGGCCAGTCGATCCCGTGCCCCGCAGAAGATTAACCGTGGATGCTTCGGAAAGGATGGCATGGGTAAGTAGCTGTAAACCTCCGCCATGGGAAAGCCCGATCTCCGGAAAGCCGACAGGAAGTTCAGTTGGAACAGGTTTCCAGCGGTGCTCGAGGCCGGCGTTTTAAAATCGGGCCGGTCAGGAGCAAACGCTCCAAAATAGGCGATCGATGCTCTTTTCATAAGTTCCCCTTAAGCGCCATGGGGCGCCTTGCTCGCAAATACACGAAGAGCCAAATATAAAACGCGAAGACACCTTCGCCGTCCTGCAGCATGCGATTCGTGGCCGGTAGGTAAAAGGCTAGAATCGCGAGCATCCAAAACATCACCACCGCGTACGGATTGCGCCCGCCAAGGACATCGGACCAAGTCACCGCGAGAAGCGCCCCGAACACAAACATCAAAGCAATCGTGCCGATTGGGCCCAAGTCGTTCAGGAAGTAGGGATAGGCTGTGCACCAATAGACCGGATACTTGAACCCGTCCTTCTCCGAAATGATGTAGGGAAGCGACCGTTGCTCGAAGCCATCGTCGTGGCTAAATCGGGAGAAGTTTCGGGTGAGAAACATGCTGTGGCCGAAACCGTACATCGGTTCATGCTCCCGATCCAAACAGAGGCTGAGGCCGTAGTAGCCAGTGGTCAAATATCCCGTAAATGCGAGAAAACCTGGTTGTGCGGAATCTGGCACCAAGCGAAGAAGCCAGTTGTTTCGGTCCGGCTGCTGCTGGGTGGCAGGATTGGCAGCATAGCTGGCGGTATCTGCTCCGACTCTGCTTATGTGTGAGTAGCTGAAGTACACAAGGAAGCAGGCCAAAAAGACCAGCACTCCAACAGTGAGTCGACGAATGACCCTCTTGGAAAGGACGGTAACCCCGGCGAAGTTGCTCGCTGCCAGCAGAAGTGGAAGCGTTGCGAGAAGGTCAGCGATGTCGCGCCGCTGTCCCGTACAAACGGACAGCAGAACCGTCGCGAAGGAGATCCCCACAACCCCCACCTTCGCTCTTTTATGCAGCCGCCCCCAGTAAAAAGTGGCGAGCGGGAAGACCATCACCAAAACCGGACTCAATAGTATTCGGATATAAGCGCCCGCATTGGTGTTGTTGGCAGCAAAGTTGTGGGCTTCCATGTACGCCTGCCCAGGATTCAGGATGCTTCCAATTACATCGGGAACGAACTTGCCTGTGCGGGCATAGGTCGTGATGGGAATGACCAAGATAGAGGTCCAGATGGCGAGCTTTATCAGCTTCGCCGGCTCGTCAGCGAACTTGGACTGAGTCGGCCGGACATGGGCAAACATCGCATATCCGACAAGGATTGCCAAGTTGCATCCAGTAAGGAAACCAAAGAGCTTGTCTGGAGTTCGCATTGGCCACTGCCACGGCCCAAATGCAAATAATCCCACCGTCGCCCAGAGGAAAGCTTGGATGATGATCAGGGGTGCGAAGCGCCGCAGAACTGAATGCGACGTGGCGGCAGTCGTTTTGGGCAGGGGAAGAACAAGACTCATGCTGCCCTCGCCACCTCTTTCTGGCTCGGGGTTGGTACCGACCTGGCTGAAAGGAATGCAATTGAAGCGCTGGCGGTGCCCGCTGCAATAACGACGCCCGCGATTCCACTCCACCGGACCGGGCGGAAAAGCGAAGCACAACCCACCGCTAGCACCAACATGCCGAGTGTATAGGCAAGTTGCCGATGGCTCGCAAAAGAGGGCAGAGGGGTAAGTTTGGCGCTGCTCAGTCGGGCAAGGCTCCCGCAAACGACCGCGGGCAGAACTGGAAGTAGGCTTTGCGCTACCAAGCCACCAAACCAAGCGCCGAATGAAATCAAAACGATCCTGCTGAGGCAGTCGATCAGCAGAAGGCGACTTGCCAGTCGAAATTCGCCGGATGCCCGGAGTCGAGAAATGCCGGCATAACTCCAGGCGGACGAAGCGACGCAAAAAGCGATCGCCACGGTTAAGAGTAAATTGGGGTGATATTGCCCCTTGGTCCAAAGCGGCACGAAGGCTGTATTGACTGCTACATAAACGGTCAAGCCGATTCCGGCGATGGCCAGAAACCGGTCTTCAAGTTCCTTTCCGATGGCTCGGACTCTGGCCGGATTTTCGGATGCTAAGAGGTGTGAGAGGCCTCCTTCTGCGGCATAGGTGGTCATGTCGAGTATGGCTTTGCAGAACTCCGCAAGCTTCCGCGTGACTCCCAGCAAAACTGCCGCCGCAGGACCCAGAATCAAGTTGGCCCAGAAGATATGGCTGTTATTCATTAGGGCGTACGCAATGCCAGAAGAGAACAGTCGTGGCGACTCCGACAGATAATCCTTTCTTGCTTCCGGACACAGTGCGAAACCAACGCGGGCAGGTCGAAACTCCCTTGCGAAGCAAGTGAGCGCCAGACCGGCCACTACAAACGTGCTGGCGCGAACCACCAACCCGCAAGCGATCGATGCCACCCCGAATCCTTTAACAACGAGAAGGTAGGTAGTTAAAAACCCGAGGGCCGTTCCCGCCAGCGAGCAGGCGTTGAGCTTCCAAGTGTGTTGGAGTGCTCGAGCCAAACCTTGAAATACGTATCCCACCAGCACGAGGGCCATGGCAAGTCCGGCTATCCGAATTGCGAGCACCAACTCCGGCATTGTCTGCCCGTTATTTAAAGAGGAAACGATAGTAGGAGCCAAGGCAAGAACTGAAAGCGCTACGACCGCAGCGAGGGTGCCGATCATGGCGAGGGCGGTGCCGAACAGCTTGCCGATGTCGTCCAAGCGACCTTGGGAATGGGCTTTCCCAATTCTCTGGATCATCACTGTCGGGATTCCGCAATCGAAAGCCGCCAGCCAGAGGAGTGCTTCGCCGGTTGCCAGCCAGAGTCCGTACTTCTCGACGCCAAACGCGTGAAGGTACAGGGGAAGCAGTACAACCGACTGAATTGCCGCGATCAGCGTGCTGCCGGCGGAACCTGCAAAGGTGCCAAGGGCTGCTTTTCTGCGGCTTACTTTGCCCAACTCAGGCTGCCTTCTTATGTTGAACTTGGCTTTCCGCGCGGACATTCTTGCGACTGTTTCGGGAATCGGCGATCATGGCAGAAAGAACTCCGAGGATCAAGCCGAGCATTCCGGCAATCAAGCCCGACTTTGCAAGGCTCTTGTTCACCGCTTCCTCGGCGACCCGCGGCTCATCGAGCACTTGCCAGCGATTGGGGTTTCGGAGTTCTTGAATTCGAGCTAATTCGTATTGAGCTTGGAGCTGCTGCAAAATTGCCGTCTGCGTGGTCAGCTCTCGAGTGAGCCTTGCCATGGTCATGGATTCGCTTGGGGCGAGGGCCGCCAGACGTTTAACTGCATCCAGTTGAGCTTCAAGTGCAAATCTCTCGGCAACCAACCCGGATAGAGATTCAGGATCCGCAGTTGGGTCGAGCGCTCCGCTCGAAATAGCTCCCGAATACGCAGCAAGTTCCTTCTTCAGGCTCTTGTTTGTCTCCTCGACTGAGCCCTTCAACAGCAGTACTTCGGGCGAGCTCGGGCCGAATGTGAGCTCTTTGATTTTCAGCTCGTACTGAAGTTCCACAAGCCGGTCGCGCCACCGTCTGACCGGCGGCAAGTTTGACGGCATGATGGCCGCCTTCCCGGTTACTTGTTGAATCTGGGTTCGGATCGCTCGGATACCGGCATTCACCTTTTGAATTTGGATTTCCAAGTCGCGTTGAAGCTGTTGCCACTTGGCCGGGGAAGCCGCAGTCAGCGCCTCCTTGTTGGCACCCGACGGCGCAACCCCGGGCGCGGTAACGGCCTGCTGCTGGAACTTCAGCATCGCGTTCTCCAAAGCCAATACCTTGGTTTGCTGTTCCTTCAGCTTGCCACCGAGTACCTTCGAGTCGTCCGCATAGAGCGGATCGCTCACTTCGGCGTTAATCTTCTCGAGGGCCGCGAGGTGTTCCGCCACGATCTTGCGCGCCAAATCCGAATTTTTGTCTTGGGCGGAAATCGTGATGCTGCTTTCCATCGACTGATCCACAATCGATCGCGCCCGGAAAACATCTTTCCGGATCATGCCGGTTGCTTCCGCAACCAAGTCCAGGGTCCGTTGGCTCTCCAGGAATCCTTTATAGACCTTGATCGGCGTGGGGCCTCCGCTCAAAGTTGCGGCCAGTCCAGATGCTTCCGCCATTCCTGCATTTCCAAGAATGCTGGGAGCTCGGGAAGGAAAGACGATGGTGGCTTCCGCTTCCCAGATGGGCTCGCTGACGATGGTGTAAGTCACACCAGCTAGAACCACCGCCGAAGCGATGCCTCCTACCAGCCACTTGTATTCCCAGGCGAGGGTCACGATGGGTTTTGGATTGTCGTTACTTTCCATGGTTAGTTTCGGCTCAGGTTGTGGATGAGGACTGTCGATGTCAAGAATTGCTGAAGAGCATTGAAGCTAAGCCCGTTTGGTTGACCAAAGAGCAGGCAGTCGCCGGATTGCAGCTCAGGGTTGGATTCCAGCCGACCATCTTTGAGGTACTCGTCGAGATTGAATTGCCGAATCACGGTCTTTCCGTAAGCATCCGGCCGCGCCAGGTAGACCCGGCGCAAGGTGCCCTTCGTGCTCAGCCCCCCGACCTCCGCCAACGCATCGGTTACCCGGTACTTGCGGTTGTCCTGCATAAGAAGCCTGCCGGGCCTCGTGACTTCGCCTAGTACGTATATGTTTGCCTTGTTTCGCTCCACGATCAGCATGTCGTAGGGCTGCAAGCTGAATCTGGTTTCGGGCTTAGAGGCGTCGATCACAAACATCTCCGGCCCACGGATAACCCGCACGGAGGAAATACTGCCTTGCGCGTTTGGTCCGCCGGACATTGCCAGCGCCTTCTGGATGCTTGAATCACCTTTCAGTAAGTATTCGCCCGGCTTCGTGACTTCGCCGGCTACCGTGATGCGGGTAGCGGCAGGTAGCACGACCGAAATGTCGTCACCTGGTTCCACCGGGATGGACTTTAGAGTGGCCACGTCTCTTGCCGGAAACTCCAACGTCTTTGGGCCGCGACGAATCAAGACAACCGATTCGTCTTGACTGTCGCCCGTGCCAAAAGCCATTCCTCCGGCGGCAGCAAGCACCCGGCTCAAATCGGCGTTTTGCTCAACCAGGATTGAGCCAGGAGTCCTAACGG
>JAFAFM010000014.1 GCA_023423495.1 Armatimonadota bacterium | reverse complement strand
AGTAAGTGCAGGGCGCTTCTAATCCCTGCAATACCTCCGTCGCTCGTAATTTTGATCCTGCCGGGTTGGATGTCGAGACTGAATCCAGCTTCTATTGAGGCGGTAGCGGGCTCTTCCACGAAGACGCGAAGAATGCGATTTGAGCTTGGCTGCCACTGGAAACGGCGCATCAGAGTCGACTCCAGCGCCTGCTTATACTCGGGCCTCACGGACGGATCGGTGAACTGAATGGAGTCGAAGATGACCGGTTTTCTCCAGTCAAGTTTGGAGACTTGCGGCTTCGGAAGAAGGATCTTGGTGGCAGGAGCGGGTGTCTGTGCTCCCTTTAAATGACGCGGGGAGACAGATAATCGAGCCTGAATCGGCTTGGCAAACTTGCCAGATGTGAAGTCGAAGGTGAACTTCACGCTTCGCTGCGATTTTGGGGGGACCTGGAGTTCGAGAATTCCATACCAAATTACATCTCGGTTTTGGGCAAACGGTTGGTCATAGCCGCGTGCGTCAAACATCGTAAAGGGCACGTCAGAGGTCAATTTGAGGCTGCCGATAGGAGCGTGGATTCGAAAGCTTGAGGAGTCTGGTCCGAAGCGTCGGTGCTCAATCCCGGGCGCGGCTTTAAGCTCTTTTGGAGCCAGAGATCTCACTGTATTCCCCTCAATTTGTATAGAGCCAGCTTGGAAAGCTGGAGCCCATAGAAAACCGGCCATCAATTCCACGTTTACTGGTTTGTCCCCAAGCCAACCGAAGGAGTATTCGGCGTGCATTTTGTTTCCTTCGCGTGTGAACTTGCCGCTCCCCTGGGCCCGACCATCAGGGCTGCGAAAAGTCATTTGAATCAAGTCCGGGGAAACGCGCTCAACTTTCTGATCGTTGTGCGCGGCAGAATAGTAGCCTTTGGACCAGCCAGGCTCGTAGTACTGAAACGTCGAGCCTCTTACAATTGGGATTCCTGCTGCACTGACGCTCATCCCGCTCCTCGAAGCGTAGTTGAACTCCAGGGTGGATGCTTGCAAGGCTGTGATAAGCAACAGGGTGGTCACCGGAACAGCATATGCTATCGGGAAGCCAGATAGGGCAAGCTAGGAGATAGGACGCTCGTCCCAAACTTTAAATGAAATTCCAAACCTGCGATAGATTAGATGAGCTTGTCACGACTGATTGCGCAAGTGGATCGGTCAAGGAGTATGAACATCGCAAACCCAATTGCTGGAACCGCCGTCGGAGCTATGAAGCGAACTGCAAATCTATCGCCTGATGAAGTAGTTCGTCTTTATGGAGACGACGTGTGGCGATATGTATCGTCGAAGCTTCCGCGGATGGAAGACGCGGAAGATGTGGTGATGGAGGTGTTCGGAATAGCTTGCCGAAAGATCCACGTCCTTCAAAAAGCAGATGCGCCCAAGTTATGGCTCTTGGCAGTTGCTCGAAAGAAAGTGATCGACTGCCTGAGGAAGCGCTATCGCAGGTCAGAGTTCCCGCTGAACGAAGCTGTCGATTATGCCGCTCCTGAGGCTCCAAAGGTCCGAACTCAGATTCAAGAATTGATTTCCCGCCTGCCCGATGTACAGCGAGAAGCCTTGATTCTGAAATATGTGAACGGTTTGGACACGATCGAAGTCGCGAAACTGATCAGGAAGTCGCCAGAAGCTACTAACAGCCTGCTCCAGCGGGCCCGAGAATCGATGCGCCAGTTTGGCGTGGAGGCAATCCATGGATAAGCACACAGAAGAAGATGCCTTGATGAAGAAGTTGATGGAGGAGTTACCCATATCGAATGAAATGCCCCCACATGTTCGTAACAAGGCACTAAGTTATGCAGTTGAAGCCAACCGCCGGAGTCAAGCCGCGCGGCGGCCCCGATCCGTTGCTTGGATGACCGCCGGATTGGCAGCAGTCGCGGTAGGAACCTTCATGGTGATGCCCAAGCAAGCCAGCGCGAAGGCTTGGTCGATGGTGACCCAGGCGGTCGAGAAGATCACGTCGGTCCAGATGGACATGCTCGTTAAGGATGCCAAGAATGGTCCGGAACGCATTCAGATTGCGTTGGATCGCGGCGACATGATGATCCAAGCCGGCAAGGAGCACTCGGTCTACATGGGTAAAGAGGGCTTGATGGTCTACGACGGTAAGACCAACACCGTGACCCAGATGCAGTTGCCGAACGAAGTCCAGGCATTTATGCCGATCGCGGCCGAAGAGATTGTGGGAGCCTTCAATTTCAAGAAGGAAATCGCCAACATGGAATCCAAATACGGCAAAGACCATATTCGGATCATGCCGATTCGGGTGCAGGATGGCCGAGAAGTGTACGACGTCCAGATGACCGAACCTGACGGTCCCGGCAAGGCATTTCTCACAATCGACGCCCAAACGGATTTGCCAATCTACATCGACGCCTCCGGGCCCGAGCATGAAGGGGATGTCGTCATCCACTTGCGCTATAACGATCGGCTCCAGATCAAGCCCGCTTTTCCTGCCAACGCCAAGATCAAGAGGGTGGATATAAGCCAGTTCTCGGTTAATGGCAAGCACGAGAAGGAAATGGAGGACTTCGGAGAGGAAATGGAAAAGATGTTCGAAGGAATGGCTAAGAGCTTCGAAGGCAAGCACCGGGACAAGTAAAGCCCACCTAAACTAAGACGCCCTTGCCTGACGCAAGGGCGTCTTTTTGGTTTTTGTACATACTTGGCCATGATCCACGCGGAAATGCTTATCGACGGCCACTTTATTGGGGGACCGTGTGATCAAGCAACCGGGAAAGCCGTGGTCAAGAGTCCTTACGACAGCTCTGTGGTAGGCACCTACGCCGAGGGCGGCTTGCGAGAACTTCGGGGCTGTCTAGATGCTGCCGATGCGGCATTTCAAAAATGGAAGCCGTCGGTCGCCGAAAGACAACAACTTTTGCTTCGGATTGCGGAGCTTGTTCGCGAGCGACGGGATGAGCTGGTGGAACTCTTGGCGCTCGAGGTCGGGAAACCTCTTGCATGGGGAAAAGGGGAAGTCGACCGTATGGCCATCACCTTCGCTTTGGCGGCTGAGGAACTCGAGAGTTGGCCGGACTACTCTCGACCCAAGCCCGTTGACTTTCCGAACACATCTGGAGCAGTCGATTCTAGGGCAAAGGACTACCGGGCGGCTGTTGCCCGCTTTCCGATTGGACCAATTCTCGCGATTGTCCCTTACAATTGGCCGTTCAACTTGGCTGCGCACAAGATAGCCCCAGCGCTTGCGTTGGGCAACACACTAATCCTGAAACCATCGCCTCAAGCTGCAATCTGTACTTTTACTTTGGCCCGCCTGATCCATGAAGCAGGATGTCCGCCGGGGGTTCTCAATGCCTGGTACGGCCCAGATCAGGTTATCGAAAAGGTCTCCCACGATCCACGGTGCCGTATGGTGAGCTTTACCGGTTCGCCCGCCATCGGATGGAAGGTAAAAAGCGCCCTGCCCCCGGACAAAAAGGTGACTTTGGAGCTTGGAGGCAACGGCATGGCGATTGTTTGCAAGGATGCCGACCTAGAGTGGGCAACCGATCGGTGCGTGACCGGCGGGTATGGCTATGCGGGCCAAGTGTGCATTGCAGTTCAGCACGTACTCTGCGGCGAGAGTGTTTACGACGAGGTAAAGGCGTTACTC
>JAFAFM010000182.1 GCA_023423495.1 Armatimonadota bacterium | reverse complement strand
GCTTCTCGCTCACGACTTCGCCGTGGGCGCAATGGTCATGGGGCAGACTAAGGCCAAGACAATCGCTGCGCACGCAATGGACCGGTATCTTGCCGCTGTTGGCAAGGGTCAACGATACGGAACCTTAGCGGCAGACGGTAAGGTTGCGGTCGCTTCCAAAAACGTAACCGACCGAATGCGGTTTATATTGGGGATTCCTTCGCTCAGAGTAAGCCAAAGCAAGATTTCCCGAGATCCCAAGTGGCAGCCATTTCGACCGGAGTGGCCACGGCAATACAGCCAAAAAGCCACTCCGGCCGTCGGATTGGTACCTTAGCGTCCGGGAATTCCCGGCTCAGTGAGCAGGGCCGGGTCCAAAGCCCTCTTAAGCGTTTCCTCGTCCAGCAAGCCCTTCTCGCGCACCACCTGCGGGATGGGCTTGTTCTCCTTCAAGGCCGTCTTCACGACATCCGAGCCGACTTGGTAGCCCAACAGCGGGTTCAAGGCCGTTGCAAGCGACGGAGAGGTCTCGGCATATCGTCGGCAAATTTCCTCATTTGCCACAATGCCCTTGACGCAGTTCTCGGTAAAGGTATCGAGCGTATTCGTCAGGATTTGCAGGGCAAACTGTGCGCTGAACGCCATGCCCGGCATCATCACGTTCAATTCCAACTGCCCCGCCATCACGCAGTTATCGATGCTCTGGCACTGGCCTAAGACTTGGTAAAGAACGATATTCAGATTCTCCGCCATGGACGGGTTAACCTTGCCGGGCATGATCGATGAGCCCGGCTGGACGGGCGGCAGAACGATCTCGGCGATTCCCGTCAAAGGCCCCGAGCAAAGGAGGCGGAGGTCGTTGGAAATTCGTGTCAACTCTTGGCAAAAGATGCGCAAGCCTGCAGCTAAAGACGCCATCGCCAAGTTGCTTTGCATCGCCTCTCGCAAGTCGGGAGCGTTTCGGAATTTCAGACCCGTTGCGGAGTTTAAATTCACCACGACCTTCGCGCGATAGGCAGGATGTGTGTTGAGGCCGGTACCTGCCGCCGACCCCCCGATCCCCAGTTCCTCCAATTCGTAAGCGGCTTGTTCCAGCCACCGTCGGGCTTTCTTAAGAGCAACCGCATAGGCAGTGAACTCCTGCCCGAGTCGGATGGGGACGGCATCTTGGAGGTGTGTCCGGGCCGATTTCAAAATGTGGTCGAATTCCTGGCCCTTAGCGTCCAAAGCTGAGATCAAGCGGTCGACAGCCGGGAACAGGTCTTCGAGCATCATGCGCGACATGATCCGCATGGCGCTCGGGAAAGTGTCGTTGGTCGATTGGCCGTAGTTCGGGTGGTCGTTCGGATTGACGCGTTTGTACTCGCCCAGGTTGCCGCCCAGGATTTCTTCGGCGCGGTTGGCCAACACTTCATTGCAGTTCATGTTGAGGCTGGTGCCTGCTCCCATGTGGAACACGTCGACAGGGAACTGATCTCGGAATTTGCCGCCCAACACCTCATCGGCCGCCTGAATGATCGCATCTCCGATTTCCTTATCCAGAAGCTGGAGATCCGTATTGGCTTGGGTGCAAGCCCGCTTGAGAAGGATGTAAGCATCGATCATTTTAGGATGCTCGGTTAGGCCGCTGATTTGGAATAAGTTGCGGGTGCGCTCAGCTTGCGAGCCCCAATATGCCCCTGCTGGAACCTGCACATCACCCAGAGAATCCTTCTCGATTCGAAAATCCATAAGGCAAGTTTACCGCCGGGGTGACATGTCCCCGGCCGAGATGACTGGCTAAGCGGGCGGCTGTTAGCGCTGTTGCTTTAGCACTTCTTCCACCTCTGGACTCCCGCGAAGTCCCGGCCCGATTTCAGACCCTGCTTGGATCAAGAGTCGGACGCATTCTGGATAGTCGCCAGTTTTGACGTACCAGCCATGGATCGAGCCGTAGCATGTTGTGCTGATGGCGGTGCCGCCATAACCGTTTTTAAGCGTTAAACTCGGCCGGTAGGGAAGCACAAGTTTCATGCCTTCTGAGTCCCCATGAAATCCAGTCCAATGGAGCGCGCTCATCCCCTCGTGATCCTGAGCGTCGACCGGAAAACCGACCTCAATCATGAGTTGCAAAAGCTCATGACGACGGGCCCGAGCGGCAGCCGCAAGCTGCGAAGCATCGTCAGGGCTGAGGTCCTTAACGTAGATTTTGAGCTCCAATGCAGTCTTGCGGTCATTTTTCCAACAGGCTGCAAGCAACTGGGCAACCGGCGGAGATAGATCGAACAAAACTTGGTAAGCCCGGTCTTTACCAAGGTTCGCGGCAACCTGCAGTGGACCCAAGAAACCTAGTTCGTACGTGTAAATGTGGCTACCCGGAGCAGTTGAGGGGATTATCGGATTCCCGGCATCATTAGTCTTCCGGGAGATTGACTCTGGATCGTCGGCAAGCATCTGCTTGACGAGCTCAGGATCATCGAGCGCAATCGCCATAAAGATGTCGGGAGTGGCGCCTCGATCAATCAGGCGTCGCAGCACTTCCTCATTCTTGATGCGCCATTGGGCCGGCGTACCCTCATGATCGATATCTCGAGCATCAGGGTCGGCGCCAGCATCGATCAGGATGTCCACAATCTCCGCGGTCTCGGCGAAGTGCAGCGGAAACTGACCGTCGCCGCCACGTTCGTGAACTAGGGCTGGGTTATCGGCAACCATTGCCCTCAATTCCTTAGCCTTGCCCAAACGGGCCGCGGCGTGCGGGGTGAGCTTTGCCCCTCGCTTCAAGAGATAGTCAGCGGTCGGCTCATCACAAAAATCAAGTGCGCCAAAGCTTCCTGCCCACCAATCACTGCGAGCATCGATCTCTGCTCCCCGGGACAGCAGAAGGTCGATCATGGCGATGTCGTTGCGGCTTGCCGCAGCGGCAATCGGAACTTGACCAAAAGCATTCGGATCTCGAGTCCGCATTAATTCAGGCGATTCCTTCAGGGCTGTTTCCACGCGGTCTTTCTGTCCGCTTCGGATGGCCTGGAAGAACTCGTTTCGGATATCGCCATATCCTTCAACATGGCGCTTTAGCTTGGACCAGGACAGAAAACCGTACTCTCTGGCGACCTGCAATTGTGCCTCAGCCAGTCGGACGCCGGTTTGCTTTTTCAGGGCTTTGGCTTCGTTCTTAAGGTGCTCCAGATTTGGATTGTCGGGGAGCTGTTTTGACATTTCAACCTCCATGCGATTGCCTCGGGTCCGCGACAAGGCCGCATTTCGGCTTCTCGATATTTGATTCGTTTAGGTGGGCTTAGCCCTTTCCGCGGACCCGGTTGCGCCCTGATGCGCCGGGCCCATTATACAACTTAATAGCGAATGAAGCTCGCAATGTGCGGATTTTGGCCAAGTTCTTCGGCATCTTCGCGACTCGGTCGCTGCGGTCGATCCCGTTCGGTGGAAACGACGCAAAGGAACCCCAGTGGCTCGCCGTTCGTAGCTCGAAACTGATGCCAGGTCATAGGTGGAATTTGGACAACGTCGTTCAATCCAACCTTGAACACTCGGTCCTTCACCATCACTTCTCCCGAACCGCGGTTAATCACCACCAGGTGCGCGTGCTCATGCCGCTCGAGCGTGGAGTGGCCGTCGGGCCCGACTTCAAAGTAGCGCAATTCAACCGGAAGATCATGCCCGCCGTGGAAGAGGACTTGCCGGGTCACGCTGCGAAAAATATTGCCGTCCTCTTTGTAGGGAAGGACTTCAACGCCATCCCAATGGTAGTCGTCATGCTTTACGACGGGGGGCGGATTTGGCGCTTTTGGCTGGTCGGCCACCCGTAAAGAATACCTACGTCCGGGTATCGCCAAGCTCCGTTGTCCGTACAAAGGAATATGAACGTCAGGTTTAGTGCGGCGATCGCATTCGTGGGTTTGGCCGTGAACGCAATGGCCGGTCAAATCACCGGACAACTGAGCTATCGGGAAAAGATCGCTCTACCACCCAACGCCGTCATCACGCTTAAGTTGGAAGATGCGACGGTCGCGGAAAATCCGACGCTAGTGTCCGAGTTGCGGCTTGCGTCGGGTGGAAGGCAGGTTCCTTTTACTTTCCAACTGCCGTTCATTGATTCAAACATCAAGCGCGGTCGGAAGTATGTCTTACACGCTGAAATTCGAGCTTTGGACCAAGAGCTTTTTCACACCGCACAGGGAATCCCCGTGATCAGCAATGGGTCACGTAAAGTCAACCTGGTCCTCAGGAGAGTCGTTCCTGCCGTCGCACCAATTACAGACGTGACCTGGAAACTTGTGGAACTCGGCGGCAAACCAAGCATGCTTGGAACTCGTGGCTCTCCGACCCTGAAATTCGATACCGGCAACCGATTCGCCGGCTATACGGGTGTCAACACTTTCTCGGGAGCCTATCGGACCTCCGG
>JAFAFM010000159.1 GCA_023423495.1 Armatimonadota bacterium | reverse complement strand
GCAGAGACGCGCGCACCTTGGCAATCGCCATGCTGATCTCGTCTTTGTTGTAACCCCACACAATCGGGCCGACTCCGCGCACGTTGTCGACGGTGAGTTCATGAAGCTGGTCAAGAAGTCGCAAAATATCCATGTCGCACTTTATGGGAAGGGACGAAGCTCAGGACCTCATTGTGGCACGTTTGCCATAATTCGAATCTGAAACTTATCCACTTTGTTTCCGCAAGGCCCCGTGGATAACTTCTGCAACCGCGGGAGGAACAAGCTCGGTATAGTCGCCGCCCAAGGTCGCCACTTCCCTCACGATGGAGCTGCTGAGGAAGCTGTGCTCCCATTTCGTCATCAGGAAGACCGTGTCGATGTCGCTGGCAAGACGCCGGTTTACCATTGCCATCTGGAATTCATATTCGAAGTCGGCGGTCGCCCGAAGTCCGCGGACGATGGATTTTGCGCCGGTCGAACGCACGAAGTCCACGAGCAATCCTTGAAAACTGTCGATCTTGACGTTGGGAAGGTGCGAGGTGCTTGCGGATAAAGCTTTCATCCTGTCCTCAGCGGATAGCAACGGCGCCTTCGCAGAGTTCACTCCAACAGCGACAATGATCTCGTCGAACAGGATCGAAGCTCGCTCAATCACATCGAGATGGCCCAGCGTCGGAGGGTCAAACGATCCCGGATAGATAGCTAACCGCAACATGAAGTCAAATCATAACATGGTTAACGTCGATCTACGACGGCTTCCATGGAAGGATAGTTGTCCGTACTGACGAGAGACCTTTTGCCGTTCACCGTTCGATAGACCTGAACGAAAAAGCCATGTTTTCCCGTGTTGCGCAACCTTCCCGATGGCTGATCGCCCATCACAAATTTGCCTGGCTCTCGAATTTGTCGAACCTCAGATTCCACCGAAGTGGGGTAAGCCTGTCCGGTTCCGTAGAATCCAACTCGTAACTGGTCTTTCTCAATCCAAGAACGGATTTTCAGCTTGAACGGATAAGGATTCTTTACCTTTAGGTCGATGTTGTAGTAAGCCACGGCAGCATCCAACCCTGGGGCAACATAGTTCGGAGCAAAGTGGTGCCGATTGCGTTCTTTGATCTCCAGCCCCGCGAGCAGCGCGGCGTTGTACATGGTAGTGGAGGTCTGGCACACTCCACCACCAAAGCTATTGATGAGTTGACCGTTGTAGCTGACCGGAGCCTTCCGGTATCCAGCATCCTTGGAAAACGACCCGATTCGGCGATTGAATGAGAATGTCTCTCCGGGTCCGATCACCGAGCCGTCCAACTTTTGTGCTGAGAGCAACGCGTTGTGACGTTGGTTTTTCGACCGGCTTCCAATGTTCGTTGAAAAGCTGGCCAGGCAGTGCTCTTTCGGCGCGTTGATTAGCACCACAGAACCGACGGCTGCTACAACCGTCGCGCAATAAAGCCCAGCCTTGCTTAAGATCATCGTGGATTCACCTTAAGCGACGCTTCGGAATTCGAGGCATAGTCGTCTGGATCGTACATATTGCCGATGCGGGTGGGCAATGCATTGGCAGATCCGTCGGATTCGGCGCGCATCACATAACTGAACTCCGACTTGCCCGAAGGCAGCGTGCGGGCAAAGAATGAGACTCTGTCATCCAGAATCACGGTTCGGGCCCACCACCAACCCCACTGCTCGTCCTCAAACGGCTCATCGCGCTCGGTCACCCGGCAATTGCTTGGCACTGGGTCCTCGATCATCATGAATTCTCGGGTGCGGCTGCTGTTTACTTCCAGCACGACCTTGACGACATCTCCGCTCCGAATCTCATCTACGGGGTTCGCGGACGGGCGTAGCCTGAGCGTGCCATCTTCTTGGCGCCGGGCTTCCAAGCGATAGTAAGTCCGCACGATCTTCAAATCATTCGAGCCAACCAGGGTGCCTAGCTTATCATCGGGGACGACCTGCTTGAGGTCCGCTGCATAGTACGTCACTCCGCCTGCCGAGTGGGTAATCCGAACGTCGTTCTTTCCGACCTGAAGATCGGCCATCGGGACTTCAATCTGCAGGTCAGGCTTGAGTAACGAATCTTTATCGACCGTCATTTGGCGAACCTGTTTGCCATTGACAAGCACGGTGATCGTTCCCGGAGATACCGCAAGTTCTTTTGTGGACTTCAGGTAGGCAGTGAGCCCGATGAGCACGTATGAAGTGTCCCGCGTGCTGTGCCAATACTCACCACGCCGAGCGGTCATGAGATAGCGCACCGTTTTGGGGATTAACTCGCTGGATGGATCGAGTTTGACGAGCGTGGCGAGGGCCAGAGCGGTGTTCTCCGCTCCCCACGAGTGCTCAGTCTCGTTCCATTGAGCGAACTGGGGCGTCACCTTGGCCAGGGACTTGAGCTGCCCAACAAGACTGCTTGCCCGCTGCTTGTCGCCGACGAGGTTGGCGGTCAGCGCTCCGAAGGCAAGCTCGGGAGGCGCCGCGCCCTTGAAGTCAAAGGTGAACCGTTGCTTGGCTGATGCGATCCGGCCGTTGGCCGCCAATGCGTAGCAAAGGTACACACGGTCTCGCAGCGAATCTTTCACCTTTTCCGCGGAGAATCGAGTCTCGGCCCAGCTTAAGCCGCGACTGAGCATCTGGGAATCGACTTTAAACCCTGCGCTTTGGGCTCGTTGCAGTCCATCTAGAACCAAAGCGGTCATGAACGGATCGGAGTCGTCGAATTCCCACCAACCCCAACCGCCGTCGGAATGCTGCATCTTCTTGAGTCGGGCCAAGCCGTCAGC
>JAFAFM010000141.1 GCA_023423495.1 Armatimonadota bacterium | reverse complement strand
AGAAGGAAGTCGGTGCCGCAAACGATCTTGGATACGGGCTTATCGACGTGGGGAATGTTGCCGAACTTCACGAGTTCGGTTCTCCTTCAAAGTGGAGCCCGGCGCTAGCTCGCAGGCGGTCAAGGGTGCGCATCTGATTTAGAGTGTCGTCTGGAGTTAGAAACGGGACTTGCTTGTCCTCCCAATATTGGGCAACAGTATCGGCTTCGATGGCATACAGTTCATCATTCGAAACTCCCAGGTCAAACACTTCGGGATCCGTTCCCGATTTCGAAACCGTCATTTTTGCTCCCGCTGACGTCTTCCAAGGACTTTCAATGTGGATGTGTCCCTCTGTCCCGTAAATCCGGGCGTCGTTCTGCATGGTGAGGTGAATTCCACAACCAAACGCGGCGGTTACGCCATTCTGGAACTTTAAACTTCCGTTTCCATATTCGTCGTAGCCTTTGCTGCCAATATGGGCAGAGTAGTTGGCGTCTACGGGTTCGCACCCTGCGACCATCCTTGCCAAAGACACACAGTACGTGCCGACGTCCATGAGGCCGCCCCCGCCACCCTGGTTGGTGGTGCGAAAGTTGTTCCATTCGTGTGAAGAATGAAAAGAGAACTCAGCATTGATCGACTTGATTTCCCCGATCACTTTTTGATCCAAAAACTCTGCCAGTTTTCGAGTCTGGGGAGCGCAGCGATACATGAACGCCTCCATGAAAAAAACGCCGTGTCGCCGAACTTGAGTAAGCGCCTCTTCAGCCTCTTTCAAGTTGAGAGTAAATGGCTTTTCGCATAAGACCCCTTTGCCAGCAGCGGCAGCCTTGATTGTCCACTCGGCATGACTTGCATGCGGGGTCGCGATGTACACTGCATCGACTTCCGGATTGGCCAGAATCCCTTCATAGGAGCCATGGGGTATGCCCCCAAACTCCGCGGTGAATTCCTGTGCCCGCTCCAGAGTGCGGGAGCCCACGGCCTGAAGAACTCCTGTTTTACTGACCTTAAGACCTTTCACAAATTGCTTGGCGATCGAACCGGTCGCTAGCACGCCCCAACGAATGCTGTCTGCCATTTCGGGCGAAGTCTACACGCACTCGATTGCACTCCGCCCGGCTTCGTCTAGAATCAGCAGATGATTTCGGATGGAGCCAGAGAGGCGATTCGGCAGGCAGGGTTCGGGGAAGTTCTCTCGGCTGAACAGATCGAGGGTGGTTTGATCAGCCAGACCATGCGCATCTCAACCAAGAAGCGATCGGTGGTGGTGAAGCAGTGCGAAGTGGCTCCACCCGACTTGTACGCGATTGAAGCGGACAGCCTGAAGTTCCTGCGAGACCATGGCGGACCTCGCGTTCCTGAAGCAATTGCGGTCGGGCCAACTTATCTAGTTCTGGAGGACCTTGGCAAAGGAGAACCGGGGCCGGATTTTTGGGAGCGGTTTGGCCGGGAAATCGCTGCCTTACATCAGAACCGCGCGGACAAGTTTGGATTTGAGTCGGATACATACCTCGGCCTCCTGAAGATCGACAATAAGTGGTCGGAGGATGGCCACGAGTTCTTCGCCCGAACGAGGATTCTCAGGTTCTTGGTGGAGGCTCGGGCCTCGGAAACGCTTGAAAAATCGGACCGGGTCCGTGTGGAGCGACTTGCTGCACGCTTGAAGGACCTGATTCCGCAGCAAGGTCCTTCGCTGTGCCACGGCGACCTTTGGGCTGGCAATATGGGAGCAACGTCGGGTGGAGAGCCGTTCATCATTGATCCGGCGCTCTACTATGGGTGGCCGGAAGCTGAACTCTCGATGACCTATGCCTATGAAGGCGTCGGGCCCGCATTCTTCGAGAGCTACATGGAAGTAAATCCGCTGGAGGACGGTTGGAAAGAGCGACTGGAACTCCTCAACATCCGCGAACTGTTAAGCATGATCGCACACAACGGCGATCAGTTTGGAACGCTTGGAAGGCTAAGAGCCTTGCTCGATAAGTTCGCTTAGTTCTCCTCGTCTCCGGACTGTCGCTTCCGCTTTGCCTCGAGCAAGCTTGTTCCAGCCGAAGATCCCGACGCTTTTGCGGGACGTGCCACCGGTGCCGGACGCTTCTCAGTTTGGCTATTCACGATGGGACGCTCAGCGGGCGAAGGGCTCGGTTCAGTCGTGGTACGGGCTCGCTGCTTGGCTTGTTGCAAGCGGTCGACTACTTCCGCCTGGGCAGTTACCGCTTCACGCTTGGAGCGTAATCCTGCCAAAGCCTTTGCAATCAATTCCACGAGAGGAATTGCCAGCCGACGAACACCGACATCGATTGGCAAGAGTAAGGCGGCGAGCAATACAAAGAGTGGCCAAAGTTCGCTGATGGACCCCCCGGGATTGGGAATGGGCCGCAGAGCTTGCGCTGGCTGGGTCAACTCCATCCCCTTGGCGGTTTTAGCAATTTGGCTTAAAAGCGGGCGGTTCGGCCGGAAGCTTCTATACTCCGGCGGATAAGGGACAGAAAAACCGCTGGCGCTGACTCGCATATCGCCCGATGCCGTCTTTTCTGCCACCGTCACCACATACGACCCAAGCTCGCTCGCTTCGAAGGAGCCTTCGTAAATACCAGGCGCTTGCTGGCTGAGTGTGACCTCTCTCGATTGGCCATTTGGCATGGCGACCCTGACCGTCGCCTGCTCGGAAGAAAGGGGATTTCCGAGCTTATCGTAGCCCTTCATCTCGATCACGCCCTTTCCGCCCTCCTGTCGGACGGCCACTTGGTAATTGTTCTCCGTTGCCTGCCGGGAGATGGACCGGGCCGCCTGTGACCAAAAGGCGCCAAAGCCTTCCCAGCCAACCCACGCTTGTGCCCATCGAGATTGGGCATCCGAGGTGAAAGCAAGTGATTTACCAAGCCCGTATTGCCAGTTGGCAAGAAGGGGATCGTCCTTGTGGGTGCGCATACCCACCCGGGCCAGCGGCCGAGCATCGGTGAGGCAGTAAGCAAGGAGCGCGGGCAATGAATCCATGCCACGCAGGATCTCCTCCCCGCCAACCACCTTCGGAAAGAACCTGCCTTCCTCTATGGCGCTGCGAGACATGATCGCGGCGTCCTGAGTGAAAATTGCCGGGAGTTGCCGAGCCTTTGTGGCTAGATAGAACCTTCCTCCGCCGGCCGTGGCCAGCTGCCGTAACATCGGGACGTCCTTCCCGTTCCCAATCGCAACGACTGTAGTCGTGATATGTTGGGCTCGCATTCCCGCAGCCCGGCTCAGAGCATCTCGCCAGTCAGTAGAGTCATTACCGTCTGCTAAGAGGATGAGGTGTCGAACCTTGCTTGGCTCCCGCAACAACACGGGCTCGGCGGATTGAATGGAGGGGCCAATATATATTCCCCCGCCGGTGATCTCGATTTTCCGGACTTGATTGATCACCGCCATCTTGTCGGTGAGGGGCTGCATGGGAGCGACGAACTCAATTCCATCCGTGCTGCCAGCAACCCCAATCCGGTCGTTGGGGGCAAGCAGCTTCACGGTTTCCTCGGCGGCTTTGGCAGCCATGCGAAGTTTCTGCACGCCGTCCTCGATCATACTCATCGAGCCTGAGCAGTCGATGACGATCAAGACGGACGTGCTCGGAAAGGTCTTTCGCTGGCGGATATTCAAGTCAACCGGAAGAATCTCCGCGACTGGCGTACCGTAGTAACCACCCGGAAGAAAGGAGTTTTCGCCCCCGATCATCGCGAACCCTACACCGCTATCGCGCACCGCTGACTGGAGCAGCTTCATCTGGCTCTCCGTGATGCTGGCCGCGTTGATGTCGTTGAAGATTACGGCGTCATATTTCTGAAGCTGCTCGGCCCGGGTGGGAAGTCCGCCAGGCCCTCCAAGATCGATATCGATTCCGCCCTTCTGGAGTGCATTCGAGAGCTCTTTTTTAGAGGGATCCTCCTGCATCACGAGCAGGCGCGGCTTGCCCCGAACGGCCACAAACCCCATTCCGACGTTGTTACGGGGATCTCGATCGCCTTCTAGCTTTAACGTTGCCCGATACTTGCTGAAGCCGGCCTGGGTCAGCTTGTCACTGACCACGATTGCGTTGCGGCCGGGCGTTAGTGTGATCGGGACCGTTTTGACCAATCGGCCGTCACGATCAAGCTCCAGAACACCTTTTCCAGCGACCGTGGAATCGACGATGACACGCATGTCGAACGGTTGCCCAACCCTGGCCTCATCGGGTGCCCTTAGATCCACGACGCTCGCTTCCAACTGACGATCCTCAATCCCAAGGGGGACATAGTCGATGGTAATGCCGTCCGTGGCCGCGACTTCGGCAGCCTCGGCGGCATCGCCAGCGGTCTCGTTGCCATCGCTGAGGATAACGATGCGCCTTGCCTTTCCATCGGGGAATGTTGCGCTCGCGAGTCGGATAGCGCCTGCGACGTCCGAAGAGGTCTTGTCCACCTCACTCTGCACCGGTCCGAGTTGTCGGCGTCCACCGGGCGCGGTGTCTATGAG
>JAFAFM010000011.1 GCA_023423495.1 Armatimonadota bacterium | reverse complement strand
ACGTAATGGCCCATGACAACCACCGCGAGCAGGAATTCGCAAACGACTCCCAGAATCAACAAAATGTGAAATCTGTTATTGCCCGAACCCTTTTCGTCGTCACGGCCACCCTCACAGCCCTCGTCGCCGCCGCCCAGACGCCAGAGGCGGTAAAGGTGTCCGCCAGCATCAATGGCCAAATGGACAAATGGGAATCCCTTTACAAAAAGAAGGACGCCAAAGGGATCGAAGCCCTCATCCGAGCGAACTTTGCCAAATCCTTTGTCGACATCGGTCTAGACGGCAAGAAAATGAACCTGGAAGAGTTCATCGCCAGCCACAAAATGCACCTCGCCGGGACGAAGAACGTGTCCAAGCTCGACGTCAAGATGTCAAACGTCAAGCTGCAAAGGACGAACGGCACCGGCACTGGCTCCCTGCACCTGGAAGCCGTGATCTTCGACCAGCAAGATCCCAAGAAGACGCACAAGTTGAAGGTCTTGAGCAAGTGGAAATCGAAATTCAAGAAGGTGAATGGAAAGTGGTGGATCGTTGCCGACACTGCGACCGAAGGGAAGCAGTGGATCGATGGCAAGCCAATGGGCTAGCAGCGCCACTAGCAAGGGGCAGTTAATGCCTGGAGCCAATTTCAGTCCGGGAGTTCTGTCACGTGAGCAGATTAGTGTATATTTTCCTCAATGCAGCTTGTTTGTGGTTCCCTTCCGCTTGCTGAGGTTGTTATTCGATTAAGCTATGGATCACCTTTTAATCTTGACCTGAACTTTCTCAATGGCATCCACCAGATGCTCAAGGAAACCTTTCCAGAGGCAACAATTTCCGACCAAATTGAGTTGCCTCCAGGGTTGACGGTGTCAATCCCAGCACCTTTTGGGGTCAACGGCTTCGTCCTCTCCAATCCCCAAACCGGTTTGAAGATCTCTTTCGGTCAGCACCTGATTTCGGCTCGTTGGGTTGCAGCTACGGTCGCGGGTGGGCCCGCCTACCCCGGATTCTCTGCATTGAAGGATTCGATCCGGACTGTTATAGACGCCTTGAGGGCCTTAAAGGGGGGTGAGCCTGAAAAGGTAAGCGTCGTGAATATGTCCTACGTTGACCTGATTGAAGCTTCGAGCAGTTTGGACGTTTTGAATTACTTGCGTGCGGATTGCTTCACACCTCCACATGTTAACGAACTCGAAGATGTATATCACGTAGAACATAGTTGGAAGGAAGGATCGATCGACATGCGGGTCCAAATTATTTCTGGCAGTGGAATCATCGACGGAAAGGAGGTTTCGGGGCTAAAGCTGCAGACCGTTGCGGGAAAACTATTACCCGAGCCATTTGAATATTCCGATGAGCTCGACCGGGCCCATGAGTGCCTCCAACATTTGTTCTGGAACATCACGTCCCAAAAGGCAAAGGACAAGTGGGAGATCACCCAGAGATGCTGATGAGCTCAAATGCATCCGATACGGATTTTGACGCTGATGTAGATACGCGGCGCTACTACCAGTTCAGAAATGCCACTAGTGTTCGTAGTCATGTGGCCACCCAAAGATTCTGTATGGTCCCTGTCGCAGGAGTCGGAAGCGAAATCGTCTTCGTGGAACACCACAATTCCTTTAGTAGTTTCTTACGGATGGGAGAGGGCACCCAACAGCTAGTATTGCAGCAATATCACACCATCTCTGAAAAATGGCTCAATGAGGACGACGGAGAGCCTGGAAGCCAATACGCCGACCAGGTTGAGGTTTTGGGAAAGCTTGTAGACAAAATCCTGGAACCCTGGGATTTGGAAGCAATCAGCGCTATCCAAGCAATTAGAGGAAATCTCAAAGCTTAGCAAGTCTCGAATGGCCGTATTCACTCGTACTCATTGGCCGGATAAGGTCTATTCCGACCACAGTGTATATCGAGACGCTTTAGAAAAGGACTTTAGGGATACTTGCGCATATTGTCTCCTGAAAAGCATGTTTGTAGGAACTTCGGACACCTTCGAAGTCGACCATCTTAAACCGAAAAGTCGTATGGCTTCCTATAAACAGTGGAACATCTACGGAAATTTGTTTTGGTCCTGCCGTGGATGTAATGCTGTCAAATCAGATAGGTGGCCAAATTCCACGATGCAGGCAAAGGGTTTTGGCTTCATCGATTTTTCTTCCGAGGACTTCGATGCCCACTTCGAGATTGATGGAAACTTTTACTTCGTTCCGAAAACCAATAGAGCCCGTTATTCATTGATAATGTTGCGCCTCAATAGGCCAAATCTAGTCAAGATACGTCGGATGGTCTACGAAATTGGATGTGGCAAGCCACCTGAGGTCAAAAATTACGGCGATTAACAGTCCCCCTAGGCTGGTCAGTGTGAGCCGACAGGGACCCGTCGTTGAACCCGAACCAACGGAAACGGCTCGGCCGCAGAGATTTGCTCCGATTCGTCAGAATCTGCTGTTTTTCTTCTTAAATCCGCTCTATTCTCTCGAGAATTTGTTCCTCTGACTCGCGAATCTGTTGTTTTGTCGCCCGACAAAATGATTCTTCCGTGCGTCGTAAGAGTTTTGTCTGGCGTCGGGAGGACTTTTTCTCGCGAAAGAACCTCTTTGTCTCGCGAAGTTTCCTTTCATGCTCCGGACAAAGGGGCAGGTTTCACAGCCCATTGACTGCCTGCGGACGAATTGCGGTCGCATACGATGGGCAAACAGGAATCTTCGTTTTGCGTTTGGAAATTCGGGCCTCGAGCGTCGGGACTGGGCTCAGAATCGCGACAGGGTAGCGCCTAAAAGAAGAAACCCCCTCCCGTTCCCGGGAGAGGGCCATCAATGTACATAACCGACATTCGTATCATCGGCACAGATCCCCGGCAACTTTAGGGGCTTGACGAAAAACCCGGCGTGCCCGTCGTGAACTAGCGGTATGGCCAAAATCGAACCGTGTTAAAAGGTTACGCGTTCGGTGCCAGCTTGGTTGTAGAACAGCGTCTTGGCAGACCCGTCAACTCGGATAATCCCCCACACGGGTCTGTTGGGGTCCACTACCCGCCGAAACAGGTTGATAACATTGTCGTCAGACGATTGATCCAAGTAGGTTCGAACACGATGGTAGGCAAGCTGGAATAACCGCGTTCCTTTTGGAAACTGGGTACCCACGGATCGGTGCTGAAATGCATCTTGAAACGCCTTCTTGATTGTCCGGTTATCGGTCTTGGTGAGCAACTCAACCATGTATTCGGCGTCAGCCGCCAAGACCGTATCCCGTTGTTTGGTCGTTCTTGCCAACTGGAGCTTCCAGGCCTCGATGGCTTTCAGCCGGTACACCTTCTCATCCACGTCCAAGAAGTAGTCCTTCCCGCGATCTTCGAGGTGGGCACCCATCGCGGAGGCAATCGCCTGAAGGAATGATTTTTCCGATGCCTTCTTTGCCGAAAGACGTAACTCAGCTCCTCGATAGAAGCGGTGGATACTCAGCGGCTTTGAAAACTTGAGGTCGGCGATCTCGTCGATTGTTACCGACTCCAATTTCTTTGTGGCTCCTGACACCAGCCCATCTTCCAGCCGAATTCTTTCTGCCGGACGAGATTTGAATGCCGATCGGTAGTCCTTTTCATTCGCCTTATGGACGAGGCCCCATGGCCACGCAGTGGGGCTTATTCCACCATTGAGGGTGAGAGGAACTTCGACCTTAAGATATGCCCGCAGCCTCCGTTGGAAATCGATCTCCCGGCCCTCCGGAATGACGCACTTCTTATAACTCCCGCCATCCGGAGCGGCCAGGATTACCGTCGGCTTCGCGGAATATGCCGCGAGAGCTGCCACCAAGTCATTGTCATTCCCGCCGTCAAAGGCGAACGGCGGGATCAGAATTGCAACAACGATCGCCGCTATCAACCCGCTCCTCCTCCTCCTTCAGCTTCAGGCTTGTATAGATATTGGATGATGCAACTGCTCCACTCTGTTGGAAAATCATATCCCGCAACGTTAGTTTTCGGCAAATTGCGTTTACACCGAAAATTGATGACGACATGTATTTCTCCAGTCTCTGCCAGATGATTGAGTTAAATAACCAGTCCTGTGGTACACCCTGACGGCATGATTCCCATTACCTACCTAGTCCAGGGAAAACGGCGGCGACTCCTGTCGACCGTGTTGCGGGAATCTGAGGAAGCTCGAAAGCTGCTTTACGCGGTGAAAAGGGAAATCTGTGGTTCGTGGATGAGGGAGCCTTCGCCAGCTTCGACTTGGACCAGTGGTCATTCAACGGAAAACGCAAGCAGCAATTCTCGAGTCCAGACGAGCCCGATCTGCAGCTTCTTTCCGACCTTTCGCTTCATCGGAATGCGCTCATTTACCTCGCCAGGCGAATCCGCGAGTCGGAAGAGTTCAAAAAGCAGGTTAGGGCAGTCCGGGTGGACGGGCGGTGGTGGGTAGATTCTGCTGCTTGCTTGAAGAATTGTAAGACGCGGCAATTCACTCCGGTTCCTGAAGGCTATATCACCAAAAAGGAGGCTGCCAGAATCCTTGGGATATCGCAGGCGGGGTTAAGAAGTAGGGTCGTGCAAAGCCCCGCATGGGTGGATCGGCTTGGCCAGGAGGTTCATACCGATGGCCGCTGGATCTTTCTGGAGGCAAAGGTGCGTGACGCTGCTGCGTCCTGATACCATTGCAGCATGACTGGAGTTGTTAGCGCGTGAAAAAGTCGACAGATTTAGATTGGGGCGGGATCGTGTCGGAAGGGATGTGGAATGGTATCAAGGCATTCGAAGGTCCTAGCTTGGCCATCGTCGCTCGTATTCGCCAGCGCTGGCGTGATTAGTTGGTCGGTTGGCAAGTCGACAAACAAGAGGCTTGAGCGATTAAGAGGGTAGCGTATCATACCTTCACAGGTTGAGACATGAAGGTGAGCTTATGGAATGTGGCCCGGTCTGCAATCGCAGTGGTGGCTTTTTTGGCACTAATCCGTTTCGCTCAACTGCAGCGGGTCAGCAG
>JAFAFM010000341.1 GCA_023423495.1 Armatimonadota bacterium | reverse complement strand
GAGCACAGACGAAGAAGACGGTCGAGGGCATTCCGGGAACAAACGCCCCTGCATAACCGAGAGCCACACACGAAACTCCAATGGCGCCGCAGGTGGCGCGAACCCAGCGAGGAAGCTCCCGCTTCCCGCCCAGATAATGCTCTCGGACTGCCACTAACCTTACTATTGCATGACCCAGCGTAAGGTGCCGTTGCCCAGAATGATGATCTTTGGCTGTCCGCGACGAAGCTGACTATGCATCTGACGGAGCGGGAGCGGCTTGCTCGGCAGCTTCCTTTGCCGCTCGCCTCTTCTCCTTGATCGCTTCCAATGCAATGATTGGAATCGTGGTGAAGATGATTCCAAGGATCACATACTCGAGATTGCTGCGGACCCAAGGGATGTTGCCCAAAAAGTGGCCGGCAATGAGCAACGACCAAACCCAAAAGGCACCGCCCAATATGCTTATCAGCATGAACTTGGGATAATTCATCTTGCCCATGCCCGCCACAAACGGGGCAAATGTCCGGACGATCGCGACCCACCTAGCCATGACTAAGGTTTTTGACCCGTACTTGGCAAAAAACTTTTCAGTCTTCTCGAGGTGGCTGCGCTTGAACAGCTTGGTGTCTTCTTTTGCAAATAGCTTTGGACCTATAGTACGGCCAATCCAATAATTGACGTTGTCTCCGGCAACGGCGGCAAGATTTAGGCAGATTCCCAACAGATAAAGGTTGAGGTAAGGTCCGTCGCCTGGAACCGTGAAGATCCCCGCCGCAAACAACAGAGAGTCTCCCGGGAGGAACGGGGTCACCACGAAGCCAGTCTCAGCGAAGATAATCCCCGAGAGAATGCCATAAACCCAGGCGCCGTGCTCGGCAATCAAACCGGCCAGTTCTTTGTCGATGTGAAGAATAAAATCTATCAGGGACTTCCTCGTCTCAAAAAAAGGTCACTCCACTATATCCGCTTCGATTTAAGGAGGTAGGACTCCGCCTCATCTAATACCGCCCTCCTAAGTCTTCGCTCGCCCAACCCGCGCATAAACCAGTCGACGGCAAGAGCCGAAGCGACAGCCGCAACCAGATATCCGAACATTGAAATTGCTTCCATGCTCATACTCTAGGTCGAGCATCGGGGTTGCGGTATCCGGCAATGGTCTTATTCAGTCCAAGCCGTGGTCCGAATAAACCAAGACCCGCGGACAGGTTAAACTGAAGCGACGTGGCAACCGAATCGGTAAATCGGGCATTTAGCACTATCGGCGCGCCATTCGTCGCCTTGTTCACCTTTGTAGGCGAGATATCCATCATTTTCTGGGACGCTATGCGACGGCTGTTTCGCCGCCCTACAGAGTGGCGAGAAACGCTGGACCAGATGGCTTTCATCGGAGCCGCCTCGGTCCCCATTGTTGTGCTGACCTCATTCTTCGCGGGCGCGGTCCTTTCGCTGTACCTCTCGGAGTTCCTCTATGAGTACGGCGCAACCGCGTTCGTCGGCGCGACGATCGGGCTAACAGTAACCCGCGAGATTGGTCCTGTCTTGGCAGGCCTCATGGTTGCGGCGCGCTGTGGTTCCGCAATGGCCGCGCAAATCGGCACAATGGCCGTAACGGAGCAGATCGACGCCCTCAGGATGCTATCGGTCCACCCAACCAATTACCTCGTGATCCCGCGAGTCGTGGCGGGCGTGACCATGCTTCCGATTCTCGCCCTCGTAGGGATGTGGTCCGGAATCTTCGGCGGCTACGTGATTGCCCTTTCGCAAGGAGTCAGCGGAGGAACATTCATAAACTCCCTTGTTCAGTTTACGAAGCCAGAAGACGTCTTATCGGGCATGGTTAAGGCACCGTTTTTCGGATTGATGATCGCGCTGGTGGCTTGTCAGCAGGGCATGCGGACAAAGAACGGTGCTGTTGGCGTTGGCAGATCGACTACTAATGCCGTGGTGATTTCGATGGTCTTGGTGTATGTGATCGACTTCGTGCTGGCGTCGGTCATGTACCGCTGATCACTTGACGAACCGGCGTACGACGGCAAACGGACGGTCCCAGATCACCCCGTTGCCCACGGCGCCCTTCTTAACCTCGACCGTCTTCCCGTTGCCTAGGTAAACCGCGAGTCCGCGAGATGAAGAAATAACATCCCCGATTCGGATTTCATCATGAATCGGAGTTCCATTGGAGGCGTTCAAAATGCCCTGATAGGAAGCCGGAAGGCTTAGACCTGCTACCTTGAATACCTCACTCACCATCCTCGCACCGTCCTTTCCGGCCAGGTCCACGGGAGCAAATCTCCACTGGAACAGCTCCCGCATCACGCGTTCCAGAGCCTTGGGTGTCTTTTCAGTTTCAGGCCCCAACGGGATGCTGATGAACTCGCCGTAACCAACTCCGGGATCAGGAGTTCCGAATTCAATCCGCTTCACGCCCACATTCGTAGCTACCCAGACGCCCGTGGCATCGGGCAAAAAGGCATTGGGCAAGACCTGCGGATTGTTCCAAGGCAAAAACGCCGTCGCTTCTGGTTTCGTGCGGCTCTGGCGAAGCAGTCCGGTACCGTTCCAAGTGTAGATAGAATCGCCCACGACTTCGGTCCAGAGAGGATCGGCATGCGAATCCTCCGAAAACCATCCAAGCATCGGGCTCCGACCGGTTGACCAATTCGGATCGAACACGGGAGCATTGACAAGGTTGTCGCCTTCGACCGCGGCAATACCGGTTTCATCGAATCCGACCGTTTCACTAACGATGCTGAAGTCGGCGTCTGCAGGAATTCGGCCATCGTCGCCAATAGACAGCGCAGATTTGGGTTCGATATCAAGGGCGTTTGAAGCAAAGCCACCGACCGTTGTCCAGCGAGCGCCTTCTTGCTTGTAAAGGGTGAAGAGGCTCACGTATGGCAAACCCTGGGATTTTGGATTTCGCCGCATCGACACCGGTCGCGCCAACAATAAAAATGGCTCTTTAACGTAAACGCGCGATCGGTCCACCTCATTCGCAATCGACCTGGGCAAAAACGTTGATCCGAGTTCCACTGCATTGGATTTCGCATTGTAAAAAGCCGCACCGAAGTCGGTGAGCATCCAGACGCGAGGACCCATCCAAGCGATCGATCGAACGGTCGACCCGACACCCGCCGGTTTCAGGTCAATCGTAAACTGGCGGTCATCGGGGGTGCGAACGATCAACGTCTGGTCGCTCGGCGTGTCGTTTGAACTGTATTTGTCTCGAATGGAAGTAGGGCGACTTCCGATCACCCATGCAACCCCATTTGGCGACGCCGCAACCGAGCTTACAACCGCCTTGGTTCCTGAAGAAAGAAGCGTGATCGGTTCGCGAGTCCGCGCATCGTAAATGTGAATGTCTCCGGCATTTGTGCCAGCGTAAATCCGGCCGCCCGCCGACGCCAACGACGTCGCGTGGATCATGGGCATCGGCTTTGCGTCCTGAGACAACAAAGCAACTGCGGAAACAAAGAGGGAAATCACTCCTAACTAAAGACGTCGGTTTTTCTCTCGATGTTTGAAGCCCAAGGGGGAGCATCTCGTTTTAATTGCCGATAACCAAAACATATATGGCGTCCCATCGGATGAGGTTGGGCGAGCTCCTGTGCTCGCTGAAACTAATCTCGCGGCAGCAGTTGGAGCAGGCTCTTGAAGTTCAAAAGGCTTCGCCTGCGCCGTTGGGCACGATTGTGGTCGGGCTAGGGTTCGTTAGCGAGGACCAGCTTCTGAACGCATTGGCGGCCCAATATGGCGTAGCTCCGTACCGACTTCTCGAGCAACCTCCCAGTGCGACCATCCTCGCCAAGATTTCCCCCGAAGTGGCCCGCACTTATCAAGTTTTGCCGGTTGAGATTCGCGGCAGCCTCTTGCTTTTGGCCATGCGGAATCCGCTCGACATTGACGCAATCGACCTCGCCCACAGTATGAGCGGAATGCGCATCGAGCCCGTTCTGGCGGACTCCGAGCGGCTCGTACGGTCGATCGATATGGCATACGGAAGCCCGATGCGGACCTCGATTGGCAGCGTCGACAAAATGGTGATGGACGCGATCAACGATTCGGCTGACCTGCCGGATAGCGACGTTGACGAGAAAGACGTCGACTCCAAGCCAGTGGTGATCCTTGTCAACCAGATCATTCAGGAAGCGGTTCGAATGGGAGCGAGCGATATTCACCTTGAACCTCGCGGCCGGAAAATAGATGTCAGATACCGAGTCGATGGAGATCTCAGGGTGGTGCGAGAGATCCCGGCAGCCATTCTGCCGATGCTAACTACCCGGCTAAAAATCATTGCTGAACTGGACATCGTAGAGTCTCGGATGCCGCAGGATGGCCGATTCAACCTGCAGGTGGATGGCCGTGAGGTCGATTTCCGAATGTCAGTGTTGCCAAACAAACATGGACAGCGCATCGTGCTCCGAGTTCTGGATAAGAGCAATTCGCTCCAAAAACTTCCTGAACTCGGATTCGCTGAGGACCACCTCGCCATTTTTAGAAATCTGGTGCAGAAGCCGTACGGGCTGCTGTTGGTAACCGGTCCGACGGGAAGTGGAAAAACGACCACCCTCTACGCTGCGTTGGAGGAGTTGAAGGTCGAGCGCAGCAACATCATGACGTGCGAAGATCCGATCGAATACGATATTGAAGGGATCAACCAATCTCAGGTGTTTGAAAAGGTCGGATTGACATTTGCGGCGCAACTCCGAGCGATCCTTCGCCAGGACCCCGACGTGATTCTGGTGGGAGAAATCCGAGATGGAGAAACGGCACAAACGGCCATTCGTGCATCGATGACTGGCCACCTGGTGTTGAGTAC
>JAFAFM010000300.1 GCA_023423495.1 Armatimonadota bacterium | reverse complement strand
GTGCTGGTCGATGTGCTCATTCGCGTCAAGGCCCGCGCTCAGCAGGGGGCAAAGGCGGATCAACTCAAGTACGGGAAGGGCATCAAGGAAGAGAGCGATCGGCAAAATGTCTTCTTGGGCAAGTGCTGGCAACTTCCCTACTGCCGGAAGTTTGTCCGCGAAAAGTGCCCGATCTACCATGCAAGGCGAACCTGTTGGAAGGAGCAGGTCGGCTGTATGTGTGAAGAGCAGGTCATTCGCGGTGCTATGGAGAACAAAATCATCCCGAAGGATGAGGTCGCCGCAGCCTCCATGATCCCGCACAACAACCGGTTGACATTTGACCAGAAACGAGACCGATGCAAGCAGTGCGTCATCTACAACGAGCATCAGAAGCACAAATATAAGGCGCTCCTGCCAACCGTGATCATCAGCTTTCTCCTGCTGTACGCCGTCTTTCGCATTCCTCTTCTTTCCGCGACGGCCGGCTTGGTGAACACAATGAGCAAGCTCGTCGGCAAGCTGACTTTCTCTGAAAACACGGCCAACAAAGTTGTGAGCGCTCCATTCCAGGAACTGCTTTTGATCTGCATCATGATCATTCTGCTGACCTACTCGCTCAAGGTTTTGGAACACTTGATCTTCAAAGTGAAGATCTAAAGCTATGGCAACTCCAACCCAGATTCTTCTCGATGGAGCCCATGGAGAAGGCGGTGGAGCTTTGATGCGGACAGCGCTGGTCATGTCCGCGCTTACCCAGCAAAGCGTTAAGATCGAGAATGTTCGGGGAGCTACAAACTATCCCGGGATCGACATCGAAGACCTCGCCTTGATCAAAGCTTTGACGGCTTCCACCACGGCGCAGGTCAAGGGCGGGGAATTGGGGTCCAAAGAGCTCACCTTCAAACCGACAAGACCCATTTCCGCACTGAAGGGCAACAGTCTGGATTTCAAAGGTGCCGAGAGCCAGAGTCGGGTCCCAAACGCGAATGTTGTTCTGAATTCCTTGTTGCCCGTACTCGCACGGAGTGGCGCCTATTCGGAGGTGTCACTTTCCGGTGAGACTTACGGCGCGCACTCGATCTGCTTTGATTATTTTTCGAACGTGACCTTGGCCGCTCAGAGGGCTCTTGGGCTCTATGCTTTTCCTGAGCAGGTTCGGGCCGGGTTTGGACGAGAGGGTGGCGGCGAACTAAGCGTCGAAGTCGAACCTTCTGCTTTGAATGGCGTGCTTTGGTCGAGACGTGGAGATCTGGTGGCTGCCCGCGCCGTCATTGCGATCGGCGAGCTACCTATGACCGTCGCCCACCGTGGTCTTGCCCATTTGACCAATCTCGGCAACAATTCCAAACTTCCTCTTGAAGTGGAAATCATCCCGGTCGACGCACGCAAACCCGGGCTGTGCATCACCTGTTGGACGGAGTTCGAGAATGGCATTGGCGGCGCGACGGCCGTCGGAGCAAAGGGAATTCGGGTGGAGGCAGTTGCCCAATCCGCCTTCGAAGATATGTTGGACTGGGTGCGCTCCGAATGCACCGTGGATTCCTATTTGGCAGATCAACTGCTACCGACAATGGTCGCGGCGGAAGGCGAGAGTGTCTTCACGGTCTCAAGGATTACCAAGCGGTTCCTCACTATTGTCTGGGTGATCAAGCAGTTCCTTCCTATCCATATCACGATTAAGGGTGCAGAAGGCGAAGCGGGCGAAATTGCTGTTCGCAGGTAGCCTCTGAACATGCGCAAAGCGGCGATTGACGTTGGATCGAACTCTGTGCTCCTGCTCGTTGCCGAAAGATCGGATGCTGGCTGGCGGCCAGTCTACGAAGATACGGCGGTTACTGCCTTGGGCGAGGGGACCAAGACCACCGGACTTTTGGGGGATGCCGGAATGCAACGAACCCTTGACGCGCTCCGACGCTTTTATCAAAAGGCTCAGGAACTCGGTGCCACGGAAGTAGTTGCAGGGGCAACTATGGCGGCTCGCATCGCTCAAAACACAAACAACTTTATCTCTTCCGCCCAAGCCCAGGGCACGCCCTTCATTGTGCTTTCCGGTGAGACGGAAGCTGAATGGGGCTTTCGTTCTGTCGTTGAAGACCCCCTTTTTTCAGAGTTGGAGCGGCTATCCGTGATCGACCCTGGTGGACACAGCACAGAGATTGTCGTCGCACACCGAGCTTCCGCAGGCTGGAATGTATCATTCCGCAAGAGCTATCCAATTGGAACGTTGGGCCTGAGAAATACTCATTTCCCGAACGAGCGGCTCTCCTCGGGGGAGATCTTCGCGGGGATGGCGTTCATCGATGGGCAAATCGACATTCATCCAGATTTGGCAGCTGGCTCCACCGCCGTGGTCCTTGGTGCATCGGGCACGAACTTGATCAGCATCCGCGACCGACTGTTGACTTGGGACCCGGGCAAAGTCCATGGCAAGCGCCTTAGTTTCGAGGAAATTAGTAGAGCATTTGGAACGCTAGCGACTATGTCGGATAACGAGCGTGCCCAAGTTCAAGGGATGGAGGCGGGCCGTGAAAAGACGATCCACCTTGGAGCCCTAATCCTGGAGCGGAGTCTTCACGCATTGAGGTTGGAAGAGGTCGTCGTGAGTGTCCGCGGATGGAGATATGCAGCATTGGATGTCCAACCCGGGGATTTGAAAGGGTTGTAAAGGAATTTGCCTGGATTGAGCAGAATAATGACGCGATGCAGAATCTGCCGCCAAAGGACAAAGCCATTCTCGGTGCTATCTGTGTGCTTGGGCTATTTGCGATTACTTATATGGGCGCCTCCTGGACAAAACCAGCGCCTGAAATCAAACTCGAAACGAAGTCCCCATCCGGCGCAGCCACGAAAAGCAATTCTGAACCGGCAGCTCCAGATACGCTGGTCGTTCATGTTGCGGGCGCGGTAAAGCAGCCGGGTGTATTTCGGTTGGGCAAAGATGCTCGCGTGCATGACGCAATCCGAAGCGCGGGCGGAGCCAAACCAAACGCCGACCTCGACTCTTGGAACTTGGCGGCGAAGCTCCAAGATGGTTCCCAGATCTACATTATGTCCAAGGAAGCCAAAAAGGTTGCTTCGTCGAGTCCGACACAGAGGCGAATTTCGGCTAGGTCAAGTTCTTCTCGATCGCAGCCCGCTCCCTTATCAGGCAATTTGCCGGTCCGAGTGGAGATTCCTCCTGAGTAC
>JAFAFM010000297.1 GCA_023423495.1 Armatimonadota bacterium | reverse complement strand
TCTGAGAGTCCGCCCTCCACATTGAAACACAGCGCGTCGAGAATTGCAGCGTTCTTGAGCGGCAGAACCGATCGAGAGTACGCTACAAAGGTTCGGCGAACGTCGGCCGCTCGGCGCATCCAGCCTGGACCTCGTTGGACAACTTCCACGCTGATCGGCTCGAATCGTCCAACCACGTTCCTTTGCAACAGGTACTCATCGGTTCCTTCACGAAGCGGTTTAACCAGACCACGAACCAGAAGCTCGTCGCCATAGCTTCGATCTGCATTAACTGGCTCCCGCGCCCGCAGTCGATAATTTCCAACCTGGATTTCGTAATAGATCTGTTCAGGAAAGAGCCTCGGAACCGATACGATTTGAGCCTTTGCCTCTAAGAAAGTCGTCGAGGTCACTCCAGAAGAAGGAATGTCTGGAGCCAGCCAAATGCCAATTGCGAGGCCGATCATGCTTGGCCAAATCTTGCTTACCGACTTCAGCAGAAACCAGAACAGGGGGACAAATATGAAATTGACCGGATACTCGCGAAGGGTCAGGCCAAGGATAAGAGTAAGGGCAAGAATAAGAAGCGGCCTATTCCGCAGAATTTCCGCCATCTCGCCAATTCCTCATCCGGCGCTCTGCAATATCCCGGATCGATAATTCGCTCATGTCTTCTTGCACAGGAGCCTCCACCTTTTCGGGTTCACGCTCCGATTTCGGCAGAGCGCGCACTCCAAATCGCAGCTGGATGAAGAGCGTATCGTCGTTAGCTTTCGAGCGCAATCTCTCCAAAATGGTATCCGACTGCATTCTAAGTTCTTGAGCCCAAGCAGACCCCTGGACGGCAATCCAGACGACACCTCTTTCATACCGATCCGGATAAGAGCGACGCGCCATTTCCTCACCGACGATTGAGGACCAATCGCGAAGCAAACGCATGGCTGCCGCCGCCCGGATTACTTCTTGCTTTCCGATTGCCGCGCCAAGCATCTGTCCTACTTTCTTCATTTGTCTTGGATAGATCCTTGGTCGACCGTAAAGAGCTTGGCTACCGAAAGTATCTGGTCACCTGCTGATGACGCCTCCGTACAGGTTAGCACGGCTTGTTCCGCTTGGTGAAGCACGATGTCAATCAGGTTTCGACGCCGTTCTTCGTCCAAATCGGAGAGTATGTCATCCAGCAAAAGCAGCGGCGCTTCCCGGTCCCGATCTCGGGTCAATGCCAGGGTCGCCATTTTGAGGGAGATCACCGCTGTTCGTTGCTGGCCCTGAGAGCCAAACAGGCGGGCTTGGCGTCCGCCGACCTGAATGTCCATATCGTCGCGGTGCGGGCCGATACTGGTGCTTCCTCGGCCAATATCCTGACCTCTCGTCAAACTCAAATCTCGGAGCAAGTTCTCGTAAGTTTCCGCGGAATCCTGAAGCACATACGCGAGGTCGAGCGGTTCGCCCCCGCCCATCCATTGGTGAGTCTGAGATGCAAAGGGCAGCAAATCTTGGACGAATTTCAGCCGCGCCATTCGAATTTCCGCCCCATGTTGAGCAATCTGGTCTTCCCAAACTTCGAAGGATTCCGACGCCTGCAGCCTTTCACGGGAATCACGCAGCAAGGCGTTTCTTTGCTCCGTAGCGCGTTTGTATAGGGCCAGGTGCCTTAGATATGCCGGCGACACAGCAGAAAGCTCTAAATCCAAAAAAAGCCGTCGCTCTGATGGCTCCCCTCGGACGATGCCCATGTCCGCCGAACTCACGCAAACGCATTTCAGCCGTCCGATAATGTCAGCGGCTCGGGGGAGAGGGAGTCCATTCAGGAGCGCCCGCTTGCGAGATCCTCGCTCCAACTGCATTCCAAGCTGAGTGCTCGTTGCCACAAGCTCCGCGGTGACAGTGGCCCTCTCGGCCCCGTCTTGAATCATCTCTGAATCTCGCTTCCCCCGAAGCTGGCGGGTTGTGGAAAGCAGATAGAGCGATTCCAGAAAGTTCGTCTTCCCTTGGCCATTTGGACCGGAGATCACGTTGAATCCCGGCGACAGGGTGACGGCTTCCGAGGTGTAGTTTCGGAAGTTCTCCAAGGACACGGACAGGACAGTCGAGAAGGCTCTGCTTTCCACCATCCCTCTCTTTATGTGGAAGGCAAATTCTTATGATTTATTGCTTTTATTAAGCAAAGCCGTTTTGGTGGAAAACCTCGTTTGGTAAGAGCCATATACAAGTTTGAGCCCCCGAAATTAGGTTCAAGCACACCATTTGACCGGAAACTCAGCATGTGGAAAAGCAGGTGGAAAAACCTCCACAAGTATAAGTTTTGGGGGTGCTGTTTTACACAGATTCTTACGGTTTTCTTATTGTCCACCACGTGTCCACATGTCCTACAACAAACCATGCTCACGTCCATACTTCATGACCGCCGCTTCCGCCAGATAAAGCGGGTGGATGTTCGCCACCGGCTTGATGCCCCTTCTCGCCGCAATGGGTTGAAAGACTTCTCGGATTAATTTGTTCTGTACAGGCACCGGAAGCTCCGGGAACCTATCGGCGAACCTTCGAAGGGCGTTGTACTCCTCGATCGTCATGCCCCTGAGATCGCCGATCTGGCCTTCCAACTGATGAATGCCGGCGGAGTGCGGAGCAGGATGGAAATAGGGCATCGCTCGCTTTTCGTGGATGACCACGGTATTGGCGATTAAGTCGCCCAGGCGCTGAGATCGCGGAGTGCAGAACATTGCCAGTAAACCCATGAAATAGGAGCCTGGAAACATGTCGGCGGGACGCATCAGATTTCGGCCGATTGCGGCGCCAAAGGTGATCGGAAGGCCATCCGCCATCCGCACCCGAATGCCCATTGCCTTCTTGCCGACCGTCTGCCCATTCCAAAGCCCCTCAAAGAGGATGAAATAGATAAAGAATCCGAACACAAAGATGAACAGAACCACAACATAGCCAATGGTGGGGTCGAAAAATGCGAACAGATTCAGGATGGCCATTGCGATCACGAAGTCCGTAAAGATCACGATCGTCAGGTCGAGAATATGTGCAAGAATCCGACTTCCGATTCCGGAAAGCCGGTAAGTTATGATCGTCTTCTCGGGGCTCAGCACCGCGAGGTCGTTTTGCACATTTCGATGCTACCACCGGCACGCTAACAATGGTTCCGACGAAGAGATTCTGGCTTCTGATTGCACTGGGAATCCCATTGGGTGCCATCGCGTATCAGGCTGGCCAGCCGTACATATTGCTGGCATACAACATCATTCTCCTAGTAACCGCATTTGTTACGCTGGGGATGGCGCCCTCGACGAGTTCACTGCGGCTGACCCGCAAGTTTGATCCTGTCCTCTCCGTCCGAGCCGCCAACCGTATCCAAATAGGCTTGGAAAACGAGGGACTTGAGCCCATTCAGGGTCAAATCCGCGACGAGCCGCCCGCCGGATGTATGGCCACTCGCCTTGAGTTTCCGCTATCGATGCGAGCTGAGGGCTATGCTGAGTTTGAATATTTCCTGACCCCCAGCGAGCGCGGAAGCGACTACTTCAGAGGCACATTCCTCCGAATGAAATGCCCCTTGGGGTTGGTGGAGCGTCAAGTAAAACTTCCCACTGAGCAGCCCGTGCGAATCTATCCCAATGTCCTTGCCTTGCGCGAATTTGAACTTCTCAAGCAGCAAGGGCGGCTACGGGAGATGGGTATCCGCCGGTCCCGAATGCGCGGACTGGGAACCGAGTTTGAATCCTTACGAGAGTATTCGGAAGGCGATGACTACCGAAAAATCGACTGGAAGGCGACGGCTCGCCGCGATAAGCTGATCGTTCGACAGTTCGAGCAAGAGCGGAATCAAGCCGTCATGATCGTCATCGACGTGGGCCGCGGCATGCTGTCAGAGGTCGATGGTGTGCGGAAGCTGGACCACGCTCTCGATTCGTGCTTGATGCTAACCCACGCAGCCGCTATGGCGGGAGACTTTGTGGGGCTGCTCGTCTACTCGGATGTGGTTAAGCGCTACATTCCCCCCAGGAAAGGTCGAAACCAGATTGGGATTATCATCGAAGCCCTGCACGATCTCGTCGCCGAGCCGGTCGAAAGCGATCCAAAGGCAGCTTTTGCCTATCTCTCCGCGCGATGGAAGCGGCGTGCCTTAATGGTCACATTTACCGACTGTGAACACCAAGAAAAGGCGGTTGAACTCACTACTTCCCTGGGTCCGCTCGTCCGTCGACATCTTGTCCTCATAGCGCGCGTTTCGGATCCAAAATTGAACGACGCCCTGCATTACGCTCTGGAGGATGTAAAGGGAATGTATCTTCGATCGGCGGCTGCACTATTAGCAAAGGACCGGAGAGATGCAGGTGTCGTCCTCTCGACCGCAAATATCCACAGTCTGGAGGCGGAGCCACAAGACTTGGCTTCCGCCCTGGTCAATTTCTATTTCATGGTCAAAGAGAAGTCCATTCTTTAAAGCTCGCTTGGCTAGGGATATTGGAACCCTTGCACCAGACTTGAAGTATAGTAGATATATGTCTACTATACAGGCGTCTTTGTTCGAACTGCCGCAAGTCACGGCGCCTGCGTAATACGGTCGGGCCTATGTGCGGGCAATAGAGACCCGCAACATCCTCACCAAGCCGACTGGCAAGCTAAGCGGATTGGATTATTCGCTCAATCCTTACCGAGGTTGCGGTTTTGGCTGCAGCTATTGCTACGCGGCGTTTTTCGTGCCGGAAGATGTCCGGCGCGATTCATGGGGGCAATGGGTCGAGGTAAAGGCGAATGCCGTGGAGTCGCTGGCTCGGCATAAGAACCTTGGCGGCGCAACCGTTCTGATGAGTTCGGCTACGGACCCCTATCAGCCGCTCGAATCTATCGTCCAACTATCTCGTTCCATTCTCGAGCATTTGGCCGAGCGCCGTGAGCAACCGAAGTTGGTAATCCAAACTCGAAGTCCGCTTGTAACCCGCGACATAGACGTCCTCAAAAGGCTCAAGAGTGTACGCGTGAATATGACCATCTCGACTGACTGCGACGAGATTCGGAAGAGGTTTGAACCGTCGTGTGCGAGCATCGAGCGACGTTTGAGCGCTTTGCGGGAGATCAAGGAATCCGGCATTCAAATCGGTGTGGCCGTGTCGCCGATGTTGCCGATCCGGGATCCAATTGGTTTTGCCCGAACCTTGCGGGACCTTGCCGCGGATCGGTATTGGTGCTCTTATTTCCACCACTCGAACCGCCTCTTCGCCAGCAATACGGGAAAGGAGGCGCTAAAAATTGCCAAGGAACTGGGCTGGAACGAAGCGAAATTTCAGAGGACGAAAGCTATCCTCGATGAACTTGTGCCTGGCTTCCAGAAGCAGAAAGCTTTCGACGAGGAGTAACTTTAGATAAACTGCGCCCGACATGTTCATCACGCGGACGGGTGGGTTTCCGATTGGTTTTCGGCGAGGCTGGAGCGACTGGCAGCGAGACATCGATGGCCTCATCGAGTGGACCAAAAGTAATGGCTTTAGAGTCTTGGACCTTGGCCGAGACGGTGATCAACTCTCCCAACGTGTCGTTGAATCTGGATTAACGGTAGGTTCGGTTGACCTTGCCGAGTGGCAACCCATGATCTCACCGGATCCCGAGAAGCGGCGACAAGCGATCGAGCGAAACAAGGCTTACATCGAGGCATGCGCTGTTCACGGTGTGCAGAACTACTTCATCGTGATGCTGCCGGAGGATCCGGAACGAGCCCGCTGCGAGAACTTTGAATTCATGGTTGAGAGCCTCAATCAATTGGCGCCTATCCTCGAACGAAACAACGGCCGTCTGGTGATCGAAGGGTGGCCCGGGCCCGGAGCCCTATGCTGCACTCCGGAGGGATATCGCGCCTGCTTCGAACGGTGCCCATCTCCGTCAATCGGAATCAACTTCGATCCTTCCCACTTAATCCGCATGGGCATCGACGCGATGCGGTTTTTGACCGAGTTTTCGGATCGTGTGTATCACGTCCACGGGAAGGATACGGAGATCATGGACGAGGCGCTTTACGAGTACGGCACGGAGCAGCCGGCAACCTTTGCCAAAGCCCACGGATTCGGCTCGCACCACTGGCGATACACCATTCCGGGTCATGGCTGCTTCCGGTGGATCGAAGCTTTCCGAGTGTTGGAAAAGGCTGGGTATCGGGGAGCTGTCTCCATCGAGCTCGAGGACGAAAACTTTAATGGCACGGAGCAGGGTGACAAGGACGGACTCTTGCTCGCAGCCAGATTCCTTTCCGGCTGCTAGTTTATAAACCCGGCAATATTACTGGCATAACCTGGTAAATGGACGTGGAACTCCCCTCGTGATGTTTACAGGGTCTCTTGTGCTTGATCGCAGATAGGGGCCGCGAGTCACGGAGGAACGCATGTCTTTCAGGATCAATTCGAATATTGCGGCGATGAATGCGCTGCGCAACGTTGGCCAGACTAATGCCAATTTCAATCAGTCGATCACCCGACTTTCCACGGGTTTGCGAATCAACTCGGCGGCCGATGATCCCGCCGGCCTTATCATTTCTGAGAATTTTCGGGCGCAACTCAACGGTTTAGATGCCGCTCTGCGCAACAGCCAAGACGCCGTCAACTATGCAAAGACCGCTGAGGGCGCACTCGACGAAATCAACCGACTCCTGCGGGATGCACGCGGACTGGCCGTCGCCAGCGCAAACACCGGCACCCAGAGCCAGTCGTCGATCCAAGCAAACCAAACGCAATTGCAG
>JAFAFM010000221.1 GCA_023423495.1 Armatimonadota bacterium | reverse complement strand
CACCGCACCCTGTTTCCAAAGGAGAGCAGCGCCGATTTGCAAGCGGTCGGTCGCTCGATACCAGACGAAGGTTTCGCCCACGGTTTCTGTTGCCGGGGCGTACAAGGTGTTGATTTGCCATTTTGTTGGGGCCGAACTGGCCCCAAATCCACCTGCGGCTCACAGCGGACAGTTGGCGTTCGTTTGAGCGAGGGAAAGCGTTCCCCAGCTAACCACCAAGATGAATGCTGATAGTCTTCGCACTTATAATCTCCTTAGAAGGTCAAGGCATTCTTGTCGGACGGATTCGGAAAAAGATTCCGAGCGAGACCGGTCTTTTCCCATAGAAAGATTCGAGCTCAGACGGGAACGCGTAAAAATCCACGTAGGCCCCAAGGCCGTATTCGAACCCGTCCTTTGTCCAAAGGTTTTTGACTCCGCCCAGGCCGAACTTGTGGATCTTGTAAGTTCCTTCGGGCACATCTACCAGCTCATCTTTGTCGACCATCTCCCATCGAGCAAACAGCGATCCCCACTCCTGGGAATAGCTGCCTTCCAACCCGAGGGCGTCGGTCTGTCCGTGATGCGTGTAGTTTCTGCTCCAGATTGCACCCAGTGACCAATCTCCGAGTTGGTGGAACGCGCTGGCCACGACTCGATGCTGGTCTTCTCCGGGTTCCAACGACTCTGGATCTTTCAGAAATCCATAGGAGGCGCTTAGCGACCAGTTGGGATTGGGATTGTAGGTGATCCTCCCGGACAAAGAGTCCAACTTGATCGGATCGATGTCCCAGCGATTCTCGTCGGGTTCGCGGCCCGTAAATGCGGACGCCTCGACCTTCCAGCGGTCGGAGATATTGACTCCGGTTGTTACTACGCCCGAGCTGATGTGCGTTCCATCATTCCAATGGTGATTGATCGGAGCTTCGGGATTCTCCCATGCGCTGGGTCGGTGCTGGAAAGCGGCAGTGCCGAGCGCCGGTTCTCCCATCGGAGCAATGTAAACGAATCCTTTCGCTTGCTCTGAAACATCGAAAGAGTAGGTAGCCGAGAGCTCCATGATGGCGTCGTGAGGATGCTGGCGGTCCTTCAGTGGTTTGCCAAATGCCGTTTCTCCCGTTTGGAACAGGTTCGGATATCCCTCTTTTCCGTTACTCAAGGGATCGAGCGAGCCCATGAATCGAAGCTGCCACTGATCGCGCTGCGCCATCAGCATCAGCATGGAGTTAGTGAACAGCTGGGATTCGCCGCGCTTTCCACCAGCATCTACCCACGCAACACTTCCAAGACCCATAAAAGTCAGGTCCCAGCCATTGAAGGTTCCCAAGGACTTCATGTGCATCGGCGACGCCGCCGGCAGCCAGCTAGTGCCGCTTCCCTCCTGACTCATCGCGCTCGTAAACGCGCCTTTCATCTGGCCCATATCATCGGCCATGGGATGCACATGTTGCTGAGGGTCGACATTCGGAATTCGGCTATGCCCGGCATGCTGACCATCGATGCACTGGCCACAAATGCCCTCCTTCTTTTGTCCAGGCTTCTTGGCCATATCCTCGACGAGGTTGATGGAGCACCCGCAGTACTGCTCCTGGGCACACTCGTCGCAGCCTCCCTGGCCCACACAGCAGTTGAACCGCTTCTCGCCAACCATGATCTTTTTGGATTCGATCATCAGCGATTTGTATTTCTTTAGGTTGGAGTTTTCTTTGTCCTGCGTGACGCCCGCCTTGCCCTGCTGACTCGCGGGCAAAACCTTGATTTCAGCCGGACTTGAGATGCCAAGATCCTTCAGATCGAATGCGCCTCGGCCATTAGACCAACCCGCGAAGCACTCACCGCACGTTCCTTTGCCTGCGGCGAGGTTGGCAGCACACGCACAGGATCCCGTCTGGGCCGCACACATATTGCAGCCGTCTTCTGGCTTCTTTAGACAGCAGTCATATTTCCCATCCTTGACCAGACCCGCCTTGTATGCTTGAAGCTCTTTCTGCGCCTCTTTGAGCTTGGCGAACGCCTTGCTAGGAAACTTGAATCTTGGAATGGGGTGGCCGAAGCTTGACGAAACCAACGCCACCAAGATGAATAGGATCCAGACCCTCACGCTTTCACCTCGATCGTGAACGGAATCGTGTGAATCACGCCGCCGCGTTGAAATTGGGCAAAAACTCTATAGGCGCCTGGCTTGGGGAACCTTCCCGTGAAGCGCATCTCGCCTTTCTTGACGAGGGCGGCGTTCTCGGCTCCATCGGCCGGGTGACTGTGAACCACCGTTTGCCCGTCCTTGCTGAAAATCATCATGTGGCCGGCAGCTCCCAGCCATGGCTGTGTGTCACCTACCGCATTCCCAGACGCATCTTTTAACTTAAGAACGATCGTCATCATCTTTCCAACGGGCCACTGTCCGTCCAAACTTGAAATCGATCCGGTTACTCCTTGATCCGATCCCGATTTCGTGAGGGACCAATCCGGCTTCCAACTTGCTGCATTGCCGGTGACCTTAGTCGTTCCCATGAGAATTTGGGAGCCCTTGCCGACCGGAGCTACGTCGGCATATACAAAGTATTCACCGGCCGCCGGAAAGGTGATCGGTACAGACCATGTGCCGTCCGCTGCCATTACCGGATGCTCATGCAGGAACCACATGAAATCCTTGCTCGCGATGAGAAGATGGAAGTACTTCTCGTGGGCCATGTCGAACGCAGTCACTACCGACTTGTTCTTCAGGTCTTGGATTTGCAGCTTGAGATCGAATGGCTCGCCCGCTTTCGCCGCGCCGGATAGCACCTTCAAGGCAAATGGCTTCGGCTTGGCTTTAGTGGGCTTTTCGTCTTTAACGTCGATCAAAAAAGAGACGTTGAAAGCAGGCTCGTTCTTCGGCGTGAGCTTTAACGCGATCTTGTATTCACCGCCGTGCGGGAAGAACGCTTCGATCCCATAGTCTCCAGGGACCCCCTCCGTATGGATCTTTGGACGAGCTTCTGGCATCCCTTCCATACTGGGCATCGTGAGAATAGCCTGTGCGTCCACGTTTGGCACACCCGCCATCCCGAGTATCTCATCGTTTTTGGTCGAGTCCATGACTCGGAATTCGATATCAATTTCTTCACCGGCATAGACTCCCTCGTCGGGGATTCTTAGCTCGACGACATACTTTCCTGACTTCGCTGTGGGGTTTTGGGCTTGAGCCGCCGCGCTCAGGACTACCGCTGAGAGCAGGGCCAAACCTACAAATGGTTTAAACATCAATGAATGTCTCCTGAAAAAAGAAAGGGGCCGCGACGTCCGCCGCGGCCACGCTAATCAGCTCTTTACGGCGCTTGCCTTTGGCACCGAGACCTTGTCTCGGATCTTCGCAGTTAAATTGGATGGATCGGCATTAAGCTTGCTTAAGCATCCCGGGCAACAAACGTAGTACCGGGTGTCTCCCTGGTCCACATACGCGCCTGCTTCCGCATAGGATTTGAGGCTGTGATTCATTACCGCACACCACAGAGCTTCCTTCTTGGGCTGAACTGTGAACTGCTTGGGGTTATCTTCGAACTTCTTCTTTCCCTCTTCGGTAGCGAAATAGTATCGAAGGTGGCCAAAGTCAGCGCTTGCCTTCGCCTGCTTGGTGTCGATCTTCAGTCCCGTAGTAGGGTCGAAGAGATTGATCCCGACGACCTTCTTGGCTTCAGTGGACTGTTTGACAAATTTTGCCGGATCCTTCTCGAAGGCGCCGTTGCACCCCGCACAGCACATCGTGTAGCGAGCGCCGTTGTAGTCGTAGGAGCCTGAGCCCTTTCCGTGGACGGCCGAGCCCATAACTGGGCACAAAAGTGGCGAAGTCTGGCCGACCAAAAGGGCGGCGATGGTGGTGATAAGCATTTTTTTGTTCCTAATTGTTAAATCTCAAGGCACCCTAAGCGGTGCAGGGGAAGAAAGGAGATTTAGCCAACAGGAGGAGCGCGCGATTCTGAAGTCAGGATTAGCGGTCCGGGCGGACCGTGGACATCCGGCCAAAACGGCTGCCAGGGCACATTGATCTTCGTAATGACCGTGAATTCAGGCGACTCTGGAGCGATGATTTCAAAATCGATTCGGAAGTCGCTAAGAGCGGGATTGGTCTGATCGACGACGCTCTTCTTCAGGGTGTCGATACAGCAGCACTTGTCACTGTCGCTCGTGGGAGCAGGCTTGACGGGTTCCGGTTCAGGGCAGCAATTGCCTGGTTTCATTGGCGCCGCAGCCACGGGCTTGGATTCCTCCATAGAAAGACCAAACAGGCACTTCATGGAGCCGGCCGAAGCAACGACGGAAAACGCCATCAGCAGAATGGCGAGTCCGACTTTCATGTACTTCGATCCGGTTACGCGGCGAAACATGCTCAATCAATTATAACGCTGCTGCTTTGCGAGCGTTCCCGAACTACCTAGTCGTCTTCTCGCTCAAACATCCCCACGTACACCATACCGGCGAGCAACGCGCCCAGCATCGGCCCGGCTATCCAACTGACCGCGTTCTCCCACCTGCTGCTGCCAAGGGAGAGTGCAACTCCCACGGCGGGGTTGATGGCACCACCGGAAATAGGGCCAATCGCCATGATGCAGATGGTCAGCACGAACCCGAGATAGAGCGCACCATTCGAAGGGGCTCGTTTGTCCACTGCGGTCATCAAGATGGTGAGAACAAATAGGAAGGCCGCGATTGTCTCGGCCAAAACGGCGTGAAGCAAGTCCAGGCCATCGCCTCTGGACACGCTGGTGGCCAAGCGGGCGGCCGACGCATTGCCTCCCAGCAGAAAGGAGGCCACGTAAACCCCGGCGATGCCTCCGAGTATTTGCACAACCCAGTAGGCGACGGCCGTCCTGATGTCGATCTTCTTCGCGATGAGCAGCCCGAATGTGACGCAAGGATTGAAATGACCGCCGCTGATCGCACCAAATGCCGTCCCGAGGCACACGACGGTCAACCCGACCGCAAAGGCTATGGCGAACAGCGAAATCGGGGAGGCAGTAAAGTTGTAGACCACAAGGAAAATGACCCACAAAAGGGCAAATGTCCCGATGAACTCGGCAAGAAGTGCGCGCGGCTTCATGTACGAAGGGACGGAAGAAGGGTTGCAATGGGCGCGCTAAAGCCATCAAGCAGCGATCGCGTTGTCTTCGTCTCTCGGCGTCTCAAGCGTAAGGCTGAGGTTTAAACCGTTCTCCATCAACGACTTCAACGCCGACCAAGTCAACGGCCGGGAGAAGTAGTAGCCCTGCGCAGTATCGCAGCCAAAGGCCTGGAGATATTGAACTTGGCTGCGCGTCTCGATGCCTTCCGCTGTTACCTGTAGATGCATAACGCGCGACAGAAGAACGATTGCACCCACAATTGCATCCACTTCTTCTTCCTGGCCCATCCTCTGAATGAACGCACGGTCGATCTTTACGACATCCACCGGATAAGTATTTAAAGTGGAAAGTGAGGAGTAACCCGTTCCAAAGTCGTCGATGGCAAAGCGAACGCCCAGGCTCTTAAGCTTCCTGAGCTTGGAAATGGATTCCATTTCATCACTCATCAAGACGCTCTCGGTAACTTCGATGATCAAGCGCTTCGGATCGAAGTTGAGCTCCTCAATTGTGCTTTCGATCTGCTGGACAATTTCCGGCCTGTTCAGCTGGCGGCCAGACACGTTAACGCTCAGGGTGATGCGATCGTCGAGCAAACCGGCCGCTTCCAGTTCTTGAAATTCTTTGCATGCCCGGCGAAGAACATAGACGCCGATCGGCACGATCATGCCACTGTCTTCCGCGACCGCAATGAACTTCTCGGGAGAGATGCGTCCTCGTGTCGGGTGATCCCACCTCAGGAGCGCCTCGATGCCGGAGATGTCGCCCGACTCCAGGTTCACGATAGGCTGGTACTCAAGGAAGAATTCATCCTTTTCCAGCGCCTGGCGCATGCCAACTTCCAACTCCAGCCGCTCGACCACTTGCTCATTCATAGCCGGATCGAATAGGGCAAAGCCCGACTTTCCACGCGCCTTCGCGGCATACATGGCCGTATCCGCGTCTCGAAGGATGCTTTCGGCGGAGTCGGTTCCCCCATCGGAGTAAGCAATGCCGATACTCGCCATCGCCACCGTGTCACCGTGATCGAGTTGTATGGGCTGGGCGAGGGCCTGGACAATTCGGCCCGCAACTTCCGTCGCCTGGTCGATGGATTCGATGTCTTGAAGCAAGATCGTAAACTCATCTCCGCCAAGACGGGCAATCGTATCGCCTTCCCGCACGCACTCTTCCAAGCGCAGAGCGATCTGAATCAGTAGTTGGTCCCCGGCATCGTGGCCGAGGCTATCATTGATGATTTTGATGTTGTCGAGGTCCAAGAAGAGAACG
>JAFAFM010000192.1 GCA_023423495.1 Armatimonadota bacterium | reverse complement strand
GCGTACAGCAGGCGGGCTGGCCCTTCGACCTCGGACGGACACCCGTGAACTTCATAAACCAGGCGATCCACTTCGTCGACCGGGTTTTCGAAAATGCCTTGGAGATCGCGAAGAGTCCGCCTGGATTGCGGCTCTTGATTTGAGAAGCGACCGGTGTCAAAGTTGAGTATCAAAGTGCAAAAAGGTTATCCCGAGTCGCACAGTCTTCGCCTTGCTTCGGCCGATGATTTGGTGGAGTTTGTTCAAATCCGGAATGCTGTTTGGTCAGGACACCGCGTCTCAGAAAGTGAACTGCGTCGCGACTTGGAGCAGTTGCCCCCTGAAAACATCCCAACGAGATGGCTCCTTCGATCTGACGATGGAACGCTGGGATTCGCAGAATGCTGTCGTGACGTAGGTTCCTACCATCCCAAAAAGTGGACTATCGCCATCGGGGTCTACGCAGAAGCCAGAGGAATCGGAATAGGCGGACGTCTCTATCAGACTGTTTTAGAGTTTCTCTCCCCGTACATGCCGGAGAAGATCTACACACAGGTCGCCGAGCCGGATACGGCTGCTCTTGAGTTCGCTCTCCGCAGAGGCTTTTCAGAAGTCAAGCGCGACTTCGAATCTGACTTGGACTTGACAACGCTCGACCGTTCGGCATTGCGGGCAATGGTGAAGGAGAACGTCCAAGTCCGATCGGCCAAGGAACTGGATAACGAACCATTCAGAAGGGCGTGGCATGCATTGTTTGAAACGGTGCGCGTTGACACTCCGAGGACCGACCCACCGACGCCTTTGTCTTTCGACACTTTCAATTGTTTGGTTTTGGAAGATCCGGAATTTCTTTGGGAAGGGTCGCAAATCGCTTTCGACGGTAACGAAATGATCGGGTTTTCCGGTCTCTATGCGTCAGACCGAGCCGGAGAGATCATTCAGTGGCTAACGGGTGTAAGGCGAGAGTATCGCGGCAGAGGGGTGGCTCGGAGCATGAAAGCCCATGCGGCGCTTTGGGCGATCGAGAACGGTTATCAGCTAATCAAAACCGACAACGACACTCGGAATGCCCCGATGCTTACGATCAATGATCGAATGGGCTTTAAGCGGAAGCTGGGAATTATTACGATGCTGAAGACACTCGATCCTTCAGCGCCAGAACAAATTTGTCCAGAGCGGATGGGTTCTGCTTGAAAAAGAGTGAGGGTTCAATTAGCTCAAGCTCGGACAGAAGCCATCGCTCCCCCTCTCGCATGACGTCGATACGGGCGTAGAGCAAGCCGGGCGGAGCTTTGGCCATGACGCGTTTGATAATGTCCGTGTCTGTCTGACTTGGAAACACAGCTTCGGATACAGATTCGCATCCTTCATGGAACCGCGGAGATTTGCGGACGCCATGAGTCACTTCCCCGTCGATCCAGCACCAAGCGATCTCGTCTCCTTCTTCGACGGACTCGAGATAAGGCTGAACCATCATGTCTTGGTCCTTCAAGTGCTCATGGAGAAACTGAGTTGCGAGAGCTCGCTCACCACAGTCGAACATTTCCGTAAGGTAGCTGCCGGCTGAGATGGCAGGCTTGACTACGATCGGCCTGCCCGGAAAGCAATGGACCGATGGCGTGCTTCCCTGCTCAAAAATCACGGTTGGCACAATCTCAACGCCTACGCTTTCTAAATCAAGCAAGTAGCGCTTATGGATGTTCGGCTGCATGGCCGCAGCGGGGTTAAGCAGGATCGTTTTGGCGGAAGTCGAACTCATCCAACTTGCAAACCCATTGGGATCATCGAGGTAGTTCCAGGTCGAACGGACAACGCAAGCGTCAAATAATGACCAATCGACCTTCGGTTCATCCCAGGCGGTCATTTCCCCCTGAATTCCATGCTTTTCCATCGCCTCGAGCAAAAGTGCTTCATCTACGTCTGGCTCAGGCAGCGGGCGACAGGTAGCAATGGCTATCCTCATGTGCCTGGTATCACCTGGATGCATTGGGCTGCGCGCTCGACTGCTTGCCGAAGTTCACTTGTTGGTGTTCCAAGTGGCCCGGACGCGGTTACCACACCCATTCGGCGGTTGACTCGAGTATTGGGCTTTCCAAAGATTCGGACGTCGATGCGTGGGTCGGATAAAGCTTGGTCCACTCCCGTGTAATCCGGCATTGAAAGTGAGTTAAACGACGCCAAGATGACTGCACTTGCCGCGTATTGAATGGGTTCCAGAAGTGGGATCGGCAAGCCGAGAATGGCACGAGCGTGGATTTCGAATTCGTTGAGCGGTAGGCAGTTGGAAAGCGTAACCATGCCCGTATCGTGCGGCCGTGGCGAGAGTTCCGAGAAAACTACACCCTCTCTGGTGATGAAGAATTCGACCCCCCAAATGCCGGCGCCTCCAAGCGCCTTGGTGATGGACCATGCCATCTCATGTGCCTGATGTAGATCTGTCGCTGAAATCTCGCATGGGAGCCAACTTTCCATGTAGTCGCCGCGCTCCTGGCGATGTCCGATCGGGGGGCAGAAGAGGGTATCGCCTGACTTCTGGGTGACGGTGAGCAGCGTAATCTCGCTGTCAAACTCCACAAAGCCCTCGACGATGACCTCATTCAGATCTCCGCGTCCCTTGTCTACCGCGGAGTGCCACGCGTCCGCCAATTCCTCTCGAGACCGTACCGTGGTCTGGCCCTTACCGCTGCTTGACATTAACGGCTTCACCACACACGGGATGCCGACTTCCTCTGCAGCGATTTCCAAGTCTGATAGTGAAGATGCATATCGATAGGGCGCGGTGCGAAGCCCGAGTTCCTTTGCCGCCAAGTCTCGGATAGCTTTTCGGTTCATCGTAAAGTTTGCGGCCCTCGCGCTTGGAACGACTTGAATTCCAGATGCCTCATATTCGTAGAGGCGCTCGGTTCGTATTGCCTCGATTTCGGGAACGATGAGGTCGGGTTTGTATTTTTCGACTAGACGGTCAAGCGAATCGCCGTTGAGCATGTCCACGACTTCTTGTCCATGCGATACCGTGTGAGCTGGTGCTCCCGCATAAGAATCCACGGCGATAACCTTGTGGCCAAGGCGGGCCATTGCGATCGCGAATTCTTTCCCCAGTTCCCCAGAACCCAACAAAAGCGCAGTCTTTTGCACCCCGCGATTTTAGCTGTTAGATGGGATCAGGCTCCAGTCCTTGGGCAAGATTGAGGGTGAAGCCGCCTGGACGGTCGGGCCTTGCGACGACGCTGTCGATAATTCGTTGCGCATCTGCAAAGGGGATCATCTCAATCATTAAGGACTGGACCATGGCGTTGGCAGTCAATGCCGTCACACCTCTGCGCCGCCACCAGGATGGCTCAGAAGTACCGATGGTGTCGATTCGATGGATCGGCATGTATGTGTGCGTCTTCAGGAAAAGTCCAGCCCTCACCGCAATGTACTTGTCTCCAATCCCATAGTTGGACTTTTTATAAGCAACCACCAAGTGCACGATCATCCACAGGAGGATGATGCACATGATTACAGGGATTAACCAATGCACATCAGGCATGGTCGCTTCAACGAATGTCCGATCGATGACCAGCATGATTGCGGCAATGACAATCATGGCCACCCCTGTTCGAAAAGATTTGATGAAAAGATAGTAACGCGGGTATCGCTTCCATTCGAGCTGCTCGGGTGCGAAATCGGGGAGCACACGCTGGATGGTTTCGAGCGCTTTACCTTCGGGAAGCATCATCGCGATTGGAGCCATCGTTCCCTGCTCTCCGAAGGAGCCAGCCGTGCCTACACGAACTGTGACACACTTCGCAACGCGCTGCCAAAGGGTGCTTGTGACGGAAGCCAATTCCACCCGCTTAATCCGAACGGTGTACTGAAACTTCGTGATGAGCCCATGGGAGATCCGGAAAAGTCCGGGCTCGCTCTTAACGGTGAAGTAGGCAAATTTCGTCGCGTATTGCATACCACCATAAATCCATCCGAACATCCAGACACATCCAACTACGAAGAGCCCACCGATCCAAGACAGCCAGCTGGGAATCAGGTCCTTGAACTGAAAGAACGCATAGAGAACTTGAGAAAGGGCGGCGGCACCGACTGTACCCAATACCGCGAAGACAATTTGTCCCCCCTGGTTCTCGGCCATAGCGCCAAGGATCAGGTCTTGCCTGTCCATTTTGTACACGATGTGGCCATCTGCCAATTCCGAGGCCTGCGATTCGGTTCTGGCGGGTGCGATCGAGACAAGCTCTTTCCGAAGGACCTCGGCATCCCCTTCCGTGATAACTTGAAGTTTCAACTCAGAACCGGATCCCGCAGCCGTCTCGACTTCCAGCGTGACGACTTTCAGAAGTCGTTCAAGCATTCCCTGCCGGACATTCACGTTTTGAATTTGATCGAGAGGAATTCGTCTATCTCGCTTGAATAGCCATCCGCTTTTGCACACAAGCGATCCCTCTTCGAATCCATATCGGGTTGTGATGTAAGCAGCGATTGCTCCAAAGCCGCCCAAAACGCCGATTGCCGCGATGAAAAGCTCCATTCGGTCACTGCCACCCTGAAAGAAGGAAATGGCAAGGAACGGCAACACCTGGCGGAAAGCGTCGTAGAGCTTTGGCAAGAATGCCACGATCATGGTCGCCGGATGAAGCCGGTTCATTCTACGGCTCGGCCAGCCAGCAACTGTTCCCGAAGTAGATTGGCGCGTTCCGGACTCAAGCCGGGAATCATTCCCACCGTAGTGCCGGCTGTATAAACTACAACTTGAACCAATCCAAATCGGCGGTCGAAGGGACCTGAATTAATATCGACGTGCTGAATGCGGTCTCGGGCGACCACTCGGCGGCTCTTCCAAATCCAGCCATGGGCCATCTCCAAAGCCTCCGGACGCACCTGAAACGCCCACGCCTGATACTGCTTTTCCAATGCAATGTGAGTGAGCAGCCAAAGACCGAGTGGGATTACCAACAAGCCGAGGATCGCCGGAGTGGTGCCCCTTGCAAAAAAGAGGATCGCTAGCAGCACGATCACAACGATAAACGTGAAGATTGCATATCCGAGATGGTTGGACACTCTCCAGACCAGGAGGACTTTGCCGTCGGGCCGTTCCGGCGTGTTCATTTCGATGACATTACTATAAGGCAAACTCAGGATCAAGATGCAAGCAAAAGCCCCTCATGCCAAAGGTCATCAGGGGCTGGATGGGGACGATTATCGTCCGTTCGTCTTGAATGTCCAAGGCTCATTGGTCATGAGTTGCTGGGACGAGCGGAATCGCCATCCACCAGGACCACCGCGGACCAGGTTCTCGGCCCAACGGGTCGTGGACTTCTTGGTGACCCAATTGCCTGAGCCACTCGGTTCTTTCCAAACGAGTTCCTGCTGAATCCAGGCAACCGCTTCCTGATCTTGGAGTTGGACGTTCCAAATCCGAGTCTTTGCGCTCACCAGCTTGCTGGAACGGCGCATTTGGTTCACCATGTCCTTGAACGCTGGCAATTCCATCCGTCGCCCTTCCGTGTCGACCGCGTAGTATCCAGGATGAAAAAGCGGCCAGAGCGCCGCGACATTATCCGTAACCATATACTTGTCGACCTTCGCGAAGAAGGTCTCCATCTGCTTTCGGAGAGCCGCGTTTTCGCCTTGAGCGAAACCTGCGACGCTCAGCAGGGCGAAGGCAATCACTAACATTAACTTTGCTTTCATTGCTGCACCTATTCCTATCGTTCTTCTATTTAAGAAGCATGACCTGATCCGGTTCCCGAACTCAATGCACCGAGTACTATCCGTGCTTTCCGGAACTCTTGGCAACTTGCCGAGCAGTTATGTGAACTGATAGCTGTCTTCGCCAAATTGCTGTCTGATTCTATTACGAGTGCATTATCGCCCAACCGTTCCTTCTATCAAGAACCTGCGTCTAAGAAAAACCTATGAAAGTGCTCTCTATTCTCTTTCTAATGCTGGCGCTCCTTGTAAGTTCTTTCGCCCAAAAACCCGTAAAGGTAAAAGTGGAACATAAAGTAGTTGCCTTCGATGCGGAACCTCGTGAAGTTCGTGGCGTGACGATGGTGCCGGTTCGCAGCATGCTTCTGGCGATGGACGGGACCATGCGGTGGGATCTTGCAAATCAAACTTTGACCGGGTGGAAAGGTGGTAAGCGATTCGACGTGGTTTTGAACAGCCGCACAGCGACCGTTAATGAAAAAGCAATGACGATGGAGGAAGCTCCTCTCATCTTCAAAAATCGGATTTATGTGCCGCTAAAGTTCGTGGCAGATGCTACCGGATACATTATCTCCGTGGAAAATGGCTGGTACGTTCTTCGGCCACCAAAGAAGTAGCGTTAACTTAGAATTTTTGGCCACTACCATCGAGTTCAGCTGGTAGTGGCCGAAAGTTGTAAGTCCTACTCTGGCGGCGGGCTCTTTACAAAGGGGTTCGGCTTTAACTCGATGCGTTTAACTGATTGGAGATAATCAACCATCTCCTTGGCATCTTTACCCGCAAGTTGACCATGGAAGTGCAAGGTAAAGCCGTGTGGACCGCGGCAATCGATGAATTTGGGCTGGAGGGTTAAAAACGACTTTACAGCGGCTAGCTGGCCCATCATCGCCGCACAGAATATGTCCATCCGTGCGCCACGCTCCAATAGGAGTTCGACAATGTCGCGGCGTCCCATGTGAGAAGCGCCACCCAGCCCGGATTCCCAGTCGCCCGCTCCCCAATCCATGAAGGCGTTCACTAGCATGGGCTCGCGATCGAGAAGCTTCTTCGTCATGTCTATATCCGAGTGGGCAAATATCACAAAGTCTTGAATGAGCTGCCGGTTGAGCTGGGGCTTGCTCCAACTTGGCTTGAAACCCGGCTCTGGATAATCCCGTGTGAAAGTCGCTTCTTTCGGAAGCTTCTGTTCTCCTTGACCCAGAGTTGTCGGAGTCAAAATTGATGCACCCGCTCCGATCAGTAACGCCCTTCTAGAGATATCGCGCCTCATACCAATCATGTTAAGCCAGATTTCCTAGCGAACAGCTGTTCACATTAAATTTGTCAAAGGAGAACCAGGCTTGACGGCCCGAGGAGGACCTTATGGCAAATACGAATCCAATTGTTTCCGAGAGCTTCGAGAACAGAATGGCGGCTGAACAATGTGTTTCTGAACTCCGACGTAGTGGAGTCCCCGATAACGCCATTTCTGTATTGGCGAGAAAGGATGGTGAAGTGGTTACAACTCATCCAGACGGGTCGAATGCGGAAACCCATGCCGATAATGCGGCAACCGGAATGGCGAAAGGCGCTCTTGCTGGTGGCACGGTTGGAGCTCTATTCGGGCTGGCTGCCTTCATGATTCCGGGTGTTGGACCGTTTATCACTGCAGGCGCACTGGCATCCTCGCTTGGACTTGCCGGCGGAGCGGCCGCTTCAGGCGCGATCATCGGGGCAACTGCTGGAGGTATTGCCGGGCTGCTGATGAAATATGGAGTAACCGAAGAAGACGCGCATCGGTACGAGCAGCGTTTGAACACCGGTGGAGTCGTGGTGATAGTGGATACCAGCAAGGTGCCAAATCCTGCTTCGGTCTACCAGATTCTAGGCCCGACCCATGCCGGGAGCAGAAGCTACTGACAAACATTATGGGCCCGTTTACACGGGCCCACAAACACTAACCTGTTGTAGTGACGGCACCGCCGCCAGCCGGAGGGGTGACCTTGATGTTTGTGTTGTTATCGGGTGGGTTGATAACTGTTGTGTCGGGTGGATCCACTACCGTGGTATCGGGCGTATCGTCGTCAACGACCGTGCAACCGATCATTGCCGACAAGGCGCAAAGACAGATTAATCCTTTCTTAAGCATTGGCATCTCCTGTATCAAGGTCCGAAATGGACCCGTAAATTGATAAACGAAGGTTTCGAATTTCTGGACGACATCCCCAGTTCCGATCCTGGCGGCAAAGTACAATCAATTTTTGTGAACGACAAAGCGAAAGAGGCCCTGGATCGGCTGTTGGAAGGCAACGAACGATTTCGTACTGGGCGCGGATCCCATTACACCTATTCCCCGGAAATCATTGAACGCTTGGCGACCGGACAAGCTCCCCAAGCTGCTGTGGTTGCTTGCAGCGACGGACGCGTTACCCCGGAAATTGTCTTTGACCAGCCATTAACGAATCTGTTTGTTAGCCGGGTGCCCGGGAACGTGGCATCCGATAGCGCGAAGTGGATGCTGGAGATTGCAGTCACGAATCTTCAGGTGCCCTTGGTGGTGGTTATGGGACATACCCGCTGCCTGGCGATCAAGCAAGTTATCGACGGGGCTGAGGGTGCAGGCGGATCCCTGCGAGATGACGTTGCAAAAGCGGTCAACGAGGTTCGAAAACGCGAAGTCGAGGATCTCTTCTTGGAATCCGTTAAGCGGAATGCCATTCAAACTGTCGAAAATCTGCGAAATGAAAGTTCCGCAGTTCGACAAGCTTTGCAGGAAGGACGGATTTCACTGGCGGCAGGCTACTATGATGTCGACACCGGACAGGTGCATATCGTTGTGTCCGATTAAGCTGCGCGACGACGGTCCCAGGCTGGTCGGTTGTGATATGCCAAGAATGAGCGGTGATTTCGCTGTCGCCTGTTACCCTCTCAAACCACGGAGTTACCCTCATTCCCTTGTCGGTGGATCACAGATACGACCTCGTTCGTGCCGTCGAGGATGGTGAACTTTGGAATCTTTGGTACACCCAGGTGCCGAAGGTGGAAGACGTGGGTTCCTATACCGAGAAAGCATTGCAGGGCCAGGAAGCCGGACACATGCTGCCGTGGGTTGTGAGGTTTGACGCGACGGGAAAGATCATCGGCACGACGCGCTACCACGACATCGTGCCTGAGATCGATCGTGTGGAAATCGGCTATACCTGGTACGCCAAACGCTTTCAGAAATCCTATGTGAACACGGCATGCAAGCTATGTTTGCTTGAATACGCATTTGACCAGCTTTCCTGCAAAGTCGTGGGATTTCGTACAGATAACTTTAATTTTAATTCTCAGCGAGCCATCGCCGCACTGGGTGCAAAGAAGGATGGCATTATTCGTCATCACGCAGCAAGAAGAGATGGAAGTGTTCGCGACACCGTCATGTTTAGCATTCTTCAAACGGAATGGCCGGATGTCAAGAAGCACCTACTTTTGAGGCTAAACCGGTTAAGAAGCACTTTCGACCTGTAGATATTGCGAGTTTCTTGATCTTCCCTGCGACAAAGATGCGAGGATAGATTAATCTTTATCCCAATTACATTTGATCGGAGATTTTTGAAAATGAGATATTTGCGTGTCGCGGCGGTTGCTTGTGTGTTTGTTGGCCTACTTGGTTCCGCATTTAGTTATTCTCTTCTTGGAACGAAGTGGGCGATGGGTCCTAACCAAGCCACCAACAATCTGGGGAACCTCGGAACTGCCGGTTCGGCAACTTGGTCGATCATGGGTTCGGGGCTTGGAATGGCGGGTTTCGATCCACATGATGGCGATCTTACTGACTATTTCGGAAATCTTTTGGGCGGCGCTGGCCTTGCCGAAGAAGTCGCCATGATCAATTCAGTATTTGACACCTGGGCAGCAGTCAGTGGCTTTGTCAACCTTGGCCAAGCCATCGACGGCAACGTTTTCGGCGGTGCATCTCAGGCATCGGGCGGACACCTGGGAGACATTCGAATCGGATTGGTCAATTTTGCTTCTGGGGGGCCTGGCGGAGTCCTTGCTCATGCATTTCAACCAAATACCGAAGCAAATGGCGGAAGCATAGGTTGGACAATTGGTGGAGATGTCCATATGGATGCCTTCGAAAACTGGGTCGACAACCCGTTCGACACAACGGGAGACTTGACCTTCGACCTCTACACGGTTCTGCTTCACGAGGTCGGACATTCGCTTGGATTGGGTCACTCAGAAGAAGAAGATTCGGTCATGTTTGCCTTCTACGGTGGTGGCCGCCGCAGTCTCCACGCTGACGACATTGCCGGCATCCAAGCGATCTACGGTCCGGAAGCTGTTCCAGAGCCGGCTACCATTGCTGGACTCGGTCTGGGAGCGGCGTACATCCTTCGCCGTCGAAAAAAGAAAGCGGCTTAGGTCCGAAATTACCCAAAGGGTCGCGCATGTAAATTCGCGGCCCTTTCTGCTTTAGCCCGGGTTCCTCCTCCACACGTCGTAGACTGTAGCCGTGAGTGAACGACATTTCACTGAGCAACAGGTTGCGGACATTATCCGGCGGGCGACCGATCTCCAAGTCAAGGAAGGACGCCAAAGCTCACAATCCCACGGCCTGATTACTTCTTCCGAGGTACGGCGAATAGCGAGTGAGCTGGGCATCGATTCGGCGGCGATCGAGTCCGCCATGCACTCCACTAATAACTGGACGGCGATCGACGAGGGTAATGAAAACCAGTTCGAACGGACTTTCGAACGCACGATCGAGGGTGATCTGCCCGAGGAAGACTACGCCGCTATCCTGGAAGAGTTCACACCAAGTTCGACTCCCGGATCCCAGTCGATCACCCTAGGAAGCACCCTCAGCTACAAATCCATGGTGGGGTTCGCTGAATGCAACGTAACTGTTGCAAAAAGGAATGGACGCACAAGCCTACGAGTAAAGTCGGCTGCGCATCTTAGCTTCTTGCCCACGCTATTACCCGCACTTCTTGTTACGCTAATCACAACGGCAAGCCTATCCAAATACTCGCCAATCGAGGTTTGGATGAAAGTTTTGATGATAGCGGCAGTTGCCATCACGGTTTGGTCAGTCGCTTTTTTCGCTATGAAGGCGCTCGTGCGAAGTACAAATCGGAAGATATCTCAAACCATGGACCGGGCGGCGGCACGGATCGCCGAGTTGGTCACCGACGAACCCCAAACTTCAGAAATCACGAAGGGTGTGGAGCCGCTCGCGGAGCGGCTCCAGCATTGATCGTTAGA
>JAFAFM010000125.1 GCA_023423495.1 Armatimonadota bacterium | reverse complement strand
GTCCTGGATAATGGCGGGGATCAGGCCGTCGGAATTGAACTTGAGGTTTGGGAGCATGAATCCCGAGTTTACTGTGCCCAAAGTAAACTCTTTCTGCTTTGCCTAAACGCCAACTCACCAACCTTGCCCTATGCTTGGCAGTCGTTCCGCTGATCGGTTGGTGGCTCACCGGCTTGTTCGACTTGGACGAGGGCTTTTATGCCGCCGTTGTAGCGGAGATGAACAGGCGCGGCGAGTGGGTAACCCCCTATTACAACGGACAGCCCTGGTTTGAAAAACCAATCCTGCTGTACTGGCTTGCCAAGCCTACGGTCATGTTGTTTGGGGACATGGTCGGACCGCGACTCCCGAGTGTGCTGAGCAGCATCGGCTGCTACTTGGTCGTTGCGTGGTATGCCCGCCGACGCTTGTCCGACGATGCCGCGACTTGGGCCATCCTGGTGCTCAGTACAAGCCTGGTCTTTGTCGCAGTCGGACGCCTGATGATGACAGACATGCCTCTCGTACTGGCATTCAGCGGAGCAATGTTCACCTTCTGGGAATCCCTTGTGGGCGACCGTCGATGGCGCTTGGCGACGGCAGCCCTGCTTGGTGTCGCCGTCTTGGCGAAGGGTCCGGTTGCTCTCATTCTATTTGCTCTGATTGCAGGTTGGACCTTCTATCGTGAACCCACGCTTAGACCAGCTTTTCGGGGTTACTGGCTGAGTGGCACGGCGCTTTTGGCGGTGGTCATCGCCCTTTGGTATGTGCCCGCCTATTTGGCCAACGGAGACCTATTTGTACAGAAGTTTCTTATCGAGCAGAATATCGGCCGGTTTACGGGTGGCGACAAGGCCCACACGATCAAAGCCGCGTGGGCGTACGGCCTCTACATTCCGGTCATCTTCATCGGGATGTTGCCGTGGTCCTTGTGGCTTTGGAAATCTTGGAAGCAGCCCATTGCAGGCAATACGGAAGGCGACAACAGCCAAGGGTTCCGCCGCTTTCTTTGGGCTTGGGCGCTAATTATTTTTGTGTTCTTTAGCATTTCCAGCGCCAAGCTTCCGCACTACGTCCTGCCCGTGTTCTTGCCGCTGGCAATGCTTCTCGGGAGTTACTTCTCTTTCAAGTGGCCATTGGAGAGAATCGGAAAACTCACTTGGGCGATCAGTTTGGTGCTGGTTCTGGCCGTGTCCGCAAATGGCCTTTTCCTATGGTGGTACATGGCTAGTGGCCAAGCGGAAGCCCACGCCTTTGCCCGTTACATCCGAAGTAACAGCCAGCACGACATTCCGTTGAAAGTGGCGGTCTTCCAGATGCCGCGCCGGGATAAGGAGTTGGGAACCGGCAAGCCGAAAATTCAGGAAACCAGTTTGCCCTCTTTACTGCTGTACCTAAATGCGACCGTGAATGAAGCCGAAACTGCGGCCGAAGTCGTCGAAGGTCAAAGTCACTGGCTCTTTACTCGGGCGGGCAGGGTAACTCCAAAGGTCGCTGAGGACTTCAAGGACCAAGGAAAGACACTCGTACCCGTGGGGCCGCTCGGCAGAAACTTTGCGCTCTACGAAGTCCGTTCGGCTCCTACACCCGCCGCGCAATGACGTGAAACACATGCCAGTGCTTCTCGGTACCCATGCTGGTGTGGCCGTCCTGTTCGGCTTCTTCCAAGTGCACGACTTCCCACTCTTCTAAAAGCGATTGCACTTGGGCGTCTGTGTGGGAAATGAACTGACCCGCCCAATCGTCACGGACGCCCAAAAACTCTCCGACGAACAGCCCACCCGGTTTGATTGCCGTTCGGATCCTGGACCAAAGAGTTCCAAACGCCTCTCGACTCTCGGCGAAAAACAAGCTGTATGCGGCAATTCCGAGGTCATAGGCCATCTCCGTAAGTTCCGCATCCTCGATCCGCGAGGATTGCATGTGCACCCTGTCCTTCTCGTCAGGCGAGAGTCGGCTGGCCAGGACTCTCAGGGCTTCAGGATGGCCGTCGATTGCGTCAACCGTCCAGCCTCTGTTCGCTAGCCAGACTACGGCGTGACCAACGCCGCACCCTAGATCAAATGCTCTTCCGGTCGGTGGCAGATACGGCTCCAGGATCGAGAAGAGAGGGTGAAGTGGCTTTTGTAGCGTGACTTCGAAGTACTCCTCCCAGGTGGAAACGGGATTGTCCGGGATCTGGTGCATAGGGGTATCGCTAGTATGCACGGGTGAGGGGTATGGTCCCCGTGATGGCTCAAGGACCGCTTGCCAATCTGGCTCAGATTATCGACGCTCGCTCCAAACGCATTTCCAGCTACGACCGATCAGGCGGCAATGACGATTACATCTCCATCCCGGCTGGCGAAACCGTAACGCTGGCAGAAATGGAGGGAGCCGGAGTTGTAAAGCACATTTGGATCACCATTTCGAGCAAGGATCCGCTGGTTCGTCGCAACCTGGTGTTTCGCGCTCATTGGGACGGACAGGAGCACCCGAGCATCGAAAGCCCGATCGGAGACTTCTTCGGGCAGGGATGGGGCATGAAGTACAACTTCATCTCGCTGCCTCTGGCCGCTGCGCCGAAGGAAGGAAACGCGTTGATTTGCTATTTCCCCATGCCATTCGGGAATGGAGCAGAGATAACGGTCGAAAATCAGGGCGAATTGGCCGTCGACTCGTTCTACTACTACATCGACTACGAAGAGCACGCGTCGATTCCGGATGACCAAGGGCGATTCCACGCTCAGTATCGCCAAGAGTTCACATCTCCAGAGTCGGACATGGGTGACATCGAGAACGAGTGGAGCATCTTTGGCCCGTACCCAAAGAATCCTACTGACGAGTTCAACTACTTCTTCTGTCAGCCGGAAGGTACAGGGCACTTCGTGGGCGTGAATTACTACATCAATTGTCCGAGTCCGGTCTGGTATGGGGAGGGGGATGATATGTTTCTGGTCGACGGGGAACCGTGGCCGGGAAGTGCACACGGAACGGGCACGGAAGACTATTTCAATCAGAGCTGGTGTCCAGATGAACACTATTGCCACCCTTATTTCGGCGCGGCCCGCGCGCCGGGACGACTCAACGATTCACCAAGGCTTGGCTGGCTTGGCCGGACCCATGTCTATCGCTTCCACCTGGAAGATCCGATTCGCTTCAAACGCAGCTTGCGGGCGAGCATCGAGCATGGCCACGCCAACTGCCTGAGTTTGGAACTTGCTAGCGTCGCTTATTGGTACCAAACTTTGCCATCGAAACCATTCGAGCCCTTACCATCCGCCGAACAGCGAAAGCCAAGGCCCGAGATCGGAGTGGTCGACATTCATCGTTGGCGTGAAGCGTGGCGGTCGCATCGTGGCGGCGGCGTGCTGTACGGAAACGAGCGATAACGAAACTCCCCCAACGTAGTTTGCCGTAGAGAAACTTTGGGCTCACCGGCCCAAACCGGGCGACCTGTCAGGACATACTTAGCCCAATCGATCCGACGGAGGACAATCTTTGATTTTAAGCACTGCTTCATTGGCCCTTGCCATGATCGGCCAAACCGCCGCGCCGTCCGAAATGAGACTGATGCGCTGGCCCAGTATTCACGGAGAGAACGTCGTCTTTACGTACGGCAGTGATCTCTGGCTCGCCAAAACAGACGGCGGCTACGCCCGTCGGCTCACTTCTCACCCCGGTCTTGAGTCGAACGCGCGCATCTCGCCGGACGGGAGAACAATCGCCTTCACGGGTAGTTACGAGGGCAACCCCGACGCTTACGTCATGCCTATCGAGGGTGGTGAACCGAAGCGTTTGACTTTCGAGCCCAATAACGACAATGTTATCGGCTGGACCAAGGATGGGAAGGTGATGGTCGCGTCCACGAGCGGCAACTTCCTGCAAAACCAACAGCGGCTATGGCTTTTCAATCCTGAAGGCGGACCGGCGGAATCCACCAAGGTCATGGAAATCACCCAAGGTGCGTTCTTGCCTGACGGGAAGACCCTGGTTTACAACCGAATGGGGTCGTACAACTTCAACTGGCGACGCTATCGCGGTGGAACCCAAGGCAGAATCTCCTTCTTCGATCTCGATTCGAACAAGTACTGGGAATTGCCGAGCGCTCGCGAGCAAAGCTACTTCCCGATGGTCGCGGGCAACTCCGTTGTCTACATTAGCGACAAGAACAGCGGCACCCTTAACTTTTATCGGTACGACCTCGGAAGCAAAAAGGAAACACAGCTCACTCGGTTCAACGACGCCGACATCAAATTCCCGCAAACAGATGGCAAGAAGATCGTCTACGAGCGAGACGGCTACCTCTACACCTATGAGCTAGCTGACGGCAAAATCACGCGGCTCAATCCGATGTTGCGGAGTGACCACGTAACGGCACGACCGTACCTGAGGAAGTTAGCCAGCGAAATCTCGACAATCAGCCTCTCGCCTAGCGGAAACCGCATTGCAGTCGAAGCACGAGGAGAGCTTTTCAGCCTTCCGGCCAAAACCGGCGAGACGAGAAACTTCACCAGTAGCCAGGAATCACGAGAGCGATTCCCTGCATGGTCTCCTGATGGTACGACAATCGCCTATGTCAGCGATGCAACTGGGCGTTTCGAGGTGTACACACAGCCACAGATGGGCGGCACACCGGCCCAATTAACCAACGTCGACCTTAAGCCAAGCGGTCTGGAGTGGAGCCCAGATGGAAAGTTTTTGGTCTTCCCAACGGAAACCAATGAGCTTTACATATTGGACGTGGCCACCAAGAAGGTCACTCAAATCTTCAAATCTCGCTACGGTCAGTTCGGTGGAGGCGGGTCTTTCGACGTTTCGCCAGATTCCAAGTGGATTGCCTACATCGATCAGGCCAAGAACGGGTTTGGCCAGATTAACCTGTATGAGGTAGCGACTGGCAAATTGACGATGGTCACCGATGGCTACTACGATGACACTGCGGTCACCTTCGACACTGCCGGCAAATGGCTGTACTTCGTGTCGCGACGAACCTTCACTCCAAGCTTTGGGGACTACGAGTTCAGCTTGAAAGTCCAGAACGCTCAGAGAATCTACGCGATCCCCCTTTCGAAGGACACTCCAAGCTGGGCGGTCTCAAAGGGTGACGAGGAGCCGGCCGGACAAACAACTCCACCTGCCCAGCCCGACAAGACGGTCAAGATCGACTTCGATGGCTTGGCCGAGCGAGCGATCGTTCTCCCCCTTGGAAATAGCAATTATCCGGCTCTCATCGGCTTGGACAATGGCCTGCTCTACCTGGAAGGCGGAGCTCTTAAGAAGCTGGATTTAGGTTCCAAAGAACCGCAGACCATCCTTGCTGGCATTACGGGATCACTGTCGTTGAATGCTAGCCGAAGCAAACTTGCTTATCTGACTCAGGGAACCCTCGGGATCGTCCCGCTCCAAGCTAATCAACAGGTTGGGGGCGGACGTGTCGATACGAGCGGCGTCAGCACCATTGTAGATCCTCGACAAGAATGGCGACAGATCTTCTGGGAAGCCTGGCGGTGGGAGAAGAACCATTTCTACGATCCCAATATGCTGAGTTTGAATTGGGTGTCCATTGGCAAGCGGTACGAGGAGTACTTGCCTCACGTTGCAACTCGAGCCGACCTGAACTATGTTTTGGGTTTGCTTTTGGGTGAGCTTGGCACGGGCCACTCTTACGTTCAGGGCGGAGACTTTGGCAATACCGGAACGTCTATTCCGGTCGGTCAGCTTGGAGCTGACTACGAAGTCGTTGGCAATAACGTCCGTTTCAAGAAGATTTATCGAGGGGCCAACTTCGACGAATCTCGACGGGGCCCGCTCGGCGAGCCTGGGGTAGATGTCCGTGATGGCGATTACCTGCTCCAGATCGACGGCAACACGGTGGACAAAAACACCAATCCGAACTCGCTGCTCGTGGACAAAGTAGGCAAGACGGTGATCCTCACCGTGAATAGCAGCCCATCTTTGAGCGGGGCTCGCAAGGTTCGTGTGCGCCCAATCGGTAATGAGGGTCAAGTTCGCTATTACGAGTTCGTCGAGTCCAACCGTAAGTGGGTCGCAAAGATGAGCAACGGCCGAATTGGCTATATGCACGTTCCCAACACGGCATTTGAGGGAGCGGTCGAGTTCACCCGCGGTTATTGGAGTCAAACGGACAAGGACGCGCTCATCGTGGATGAGCGTTGGAACGGCGGCGGCTACATCCAACCGTGGTTCGTTGACACGTTGGCCCGCCAAATCAAGGCAGGCATTCAAATTCGAAATGCGAAGGAGGATGCGTTTGATGCCGTCGCCATCGAAGGTCCAAAGGTGATGCTCATCAATGGCTACGCGGGATCGGGTGGAGACTTCTTCCCGTGGATGTTCAAGACTCAGGGCGTAGGCAAGCTGATTGGCACCCGAACCTGGGGTGGGCTCGTTGGCATCTCCGGAGGAGCGCCGCTCGTCGATGGGGGAAGCGTCACCGCGCCGGAGTTCAGCATCTACAACCGCGATACTCTGGAAATCATCGCCGAGAACACCGGCGTGGCGCCCGATATCGAGGTGGATGCAAGACCGGATCTCATTGCTCAAGGGCGCGACCCACAACTCGAGAAGGCCGTGGAAGTGCTCATGGAGCAGTTGAAGAACTACAAGCCGAAGAAGCCACGAACCGACATTCCAAAGGTCGGGAAAGATGGCCGAATCGGCGGCTAGTGGATCGAAAAGGGCCAGGCGAATCGCCTGGCCCGAGTTTTTACTCCTTGCCCGACCAGCGCCGCTTGAGTTCCACCACCGCCCGCGCTGTCATTAGCGATCCAACTAGCGAAGCGATGAGAAGAATCGGCGCAAAGACAAACAATAGGCCCAAGCTATCCGCCATCTGAATGTAGCGTGTGACCAAGAACACGATGACAATGGTGACGAGTCCATTTAGGCCCTTCAGCAAGACTTGAAACATCGGTTCCGGAGTTTCGGCATCTTCGATCTTCTTCGCTAAATCCGTATCCGCTCCCGCGGTCTCGACGATCCATTCGGCCAATTCGCGGCTGCATCCACGCTCAACGAGCCGATCAATAATTGTCATTGTATCGATTCGATAGTAGTGAAGCATCGCAGCTACCCTGCGCAAGCGGTGGTATTGCAGTCGCCCAATCTGCTTCAACTCCGCCTTGAGATTCTCCGGCTCTTGCGGCATGCAAATAATAAGACGGTAGACCGCCCTCAGGCGACGTACGGTCCGGGAATATTGCACCAGGAACGCAAAGAATGTGTAACTATCCCTTATCCAGTTTCGCTGCCAGGTGGTACCTTTCGAGGCAGATGGAGACGGGCCATATTGGGGTGGACGAGAGCGGCAAGGGCGATTTTTTTGGACCACTGGTCATCGCCGCGTGCTACGTTGGGCCGGAACATTTGGCCGAGTTGGAAGGCGTCAAGGACTCCAAGAAACTTACAGATCCAGTCTCCGAGAAGCTTTCCCTGAAAATAAAGGCCGTTTGCCCTCACGCCATTGTTGCGATCGGTCCCGCCAAATATAACGAGCTTTATGCCACGTTCAAGAACTTGAATTCGCTCCTAGCCTGGGGCCATGCCCGTGCGATCGAAAATGTATTGGACCAATGCCCGGCCACAAAAGTGATTTCCGACGAATTCGCCAAAGGTGGCTTGGCCGTTAAACGGGCTCTTTTTGAGAAGGGCCGCTCACTCGAGTTTGTCTCGGCGGTTCGGGCTGAGCAAGATATCGCGGTGGCGGCAGCGTCGATCCTCGCTCGAGCTGAGTTCTTGCGCAGGCTCAAGCGACTTGGCGAAGAGTTTGGGATCAGTTTGCCAAAGGGGGCTTCGGCCGTCATCGACCCGGCGGTCCGATTCGTGCACTTGCACGGGACCGACAAGCTTTCTCAAGTTGCCAAAATGCACTTCAAGACTTCTGGCCAGGTGTTGGAACGAGCAAAGGCACCGCGATGAATTTCGCCGACATCATTCGTCGCAAGCGCGACGGTGAGATACACACGTTCGAGGAACTTCATGCAATCGCCATGGGCGCGGCGGAAGGGACCATTCCGGACTACCAGCTTAGCGCCTGGTTGATGGCTGCATACCTGAAGCCATTGAGCGACCAAGAAACTTCGGACCTCACCAAAGCCATGGCCGAAAGTGGATCGCGAATCGACTTGTCCGGATTGCCCAAACCATGGGTCGACAAACACAGCACCGGGGGTGTTGGAGACAAAACAACCCTGGTTCTGCTTCCGATGTTGGCTGCCTGCGGACTTACCGTCGTGAAGATGAGCGGCCGGGGTCTCGGCGTCACTGGCGGCACCATCGACAAGCTGGGGTCGATCCCGGGAATGAGGCTAGATCTCACCCCCCAAGAAATGAAGCGGCAAGCTGCCGAAATCGGACTCGCCCTAACGGGGCAGTCGCCCAATCTCGCTCCAGCGGATAAAGCGCTTTATGCGCTGAGAGACGTTACCGCTACCGTAGATTCCATGCCGCTGATCGTCAGCAGCATTCTGAGCAAGAAGATTGCCGGCGGAGCCGACACGATTGTGCTCGATGTGAAGTGCGGCTCTGGAGCATTTATGCAGACTCCCGAGTCAGCGGCCGAGCTTGCCAAGCTGCTCATTTCTACGGGAAAGCGTCTTGGTTTGTCGGTCACGGCTTCTATTTCGGACATGAGTCAGCCGCTTGGCTCGATGGTCGGCAATGCCCTCGAAGTGAAAGAAGCGATCGAAGTATTGTCTAAATCCGCGCTGTCTGAGCCCGCCAACCGCTTCCGAGATCTGTGCCTGTATTACTGTGCTGAAACTTTGGTGACCTGCGGACAGACAGCCTCAATGGCGGAGGGCAAAGAGAAGGCAGAACAGGTTCTAGAGTCGGGCCAGGCGTTCAGCAAGTTTAAGCAGTGGATTGCCGCCCAAGGAGGCACTCCTGTCTGGGAGGACAATTCCCTTCCGACGGCCCCCGTCACTCGGGAAATTCTCTATAAGGGCCACCCAGCCTGGGTTAAAGAAGTTCCGGCCGTGGTGGTGGGGACGGTTGTGATTGATCTGGGCGGCGGACGACGGGAGAAGGCCGATACGATCGACCCCGCCGTGGGCGTCGAATTGCACGTGATGGCGGGTTCCAAAGTCCAACCCGGACAACTTATCTGCCGAGTTCACGCCAGGAATGAGGTGGAAGCTGAAGCCGCAGTAAAAACCCTCCCTGGAGCAATCACGTACGCGGATACGGCCGTCCCATATCCGCCGCTCATCCTTGGATAAAGCTATTTTGTGGGCTCAAACAAGCCAAGGCTACGGTACAACGGTTTGCCGTTTTGCACACCCACGAGAAGTTCAAATTCCACAGGCTTCTTCGGCTTGGGGAATTCCCACATTCCAAATGCATTGGCCGCAATTTGGGCTTGGGTTTGCAAGGGGACTGGGGCAATTTTGACCTTGATGATCTTTCCTTTTGCATCGACCCCAGAAACCCGAAAACCCGCAACTCCCTGGGTCTGCCCTGCGAAGTAGGCGAAGACCATGTGCTTCTTGAAATCGATCTTGGGCACTTGTCCTTCCTCATTGGTCACTCCGGCCAATTTTTGAGGGTCCCCGAAGATCTCCTTGTGGGTACGCCAAATCTCATTGAACTCCGCCTGCGTGGTTGCGGTAACAAATGCCGGACGCTCGATCGCACTGTCGATGCCACTCAGTTCACCTTTTAACTGAAAATCCTTCTGATCCGCCGACTGCTGAGCAATCATGGCCAGGATCGAAGCGACTGCGGTTTTAAGAGTAAACATAGGGTTAGGACAGCCTTCGGGTTCCCAAGGTTCTAAACAACGGTTT